>JALTEL010000299.1 GCA_027073945.1 Caldifarciminota bacterium
AATTGAAGCAATTCAAAATACCCCAAGACATCTTTTTATACCCGAACAATTCAGGGATTATGCTTATGGAGACCATCCTGTTCCAATAGGCTTCGGACAGACCATTTCACAACCTTTTATAGTGGCCTATATGATTGAACAGCTCGAGCCGAGCACGGACTGTAAAGTCCTTGAGGTAGGAACAGGCTCAGGTTATAACGCGGCAGTCCTTTCGCAGCTCGTAAAAGAAATTCATACAATTGAAATTATCCCTGAATTAAAAGACAAAGCGGAAAAAACAATCAATTCGCTTCACATAAAGAATGTCTTTATATATAATGGGGACGGCTCCAGGGGTTTAGTAGAAAAAGCCCCTTTTGATAGAATTATAGTAACTGCAGCCGCCCCGTCAATCCCAGAGAGTCTCATAGAGCAGCTTAAAATAGATGGAATTATGATAATTCCAGTTGATGCCGGAATCTATGATATTTTAAAAAAAGTTGAGAAAAAAAACGACGGGCTTCATATAACAGACCTCATTTCCTGCACGTTTGTACCGCTTTTGGGTAGAAACGGATTCAACAACAACATTTAATACAGCCTTTCCTGCTCTTTGGTAATAAGCGGTACGCCCTTCTTGCAAAGAGGACAGTTTTTTTGTTCATATACGTTAGCTTCAACGCTTAATCCAGATATAAGGGGATACCCTTTAAAGTCATTCTGCTTATCCTTTCTCCTGTCAATTAAAACATATACCGCAGATATATTCGCATATTTTTCGACCAGTTCCACAACCTTAAGAAGTGAACTGCCTGTTGTCAGCACATCATCGCATACAAGGACTTTTTCCACATTATGAAATGAAAATCCCCTACCCAGAAAGAACCTCTTTTTATCCTTCTCAAGGGAAAAAGCCCTTTTGGAAAGCAGCATACCCACTGTAAATGCCACAAATGCACCACCAAAAGAAGGCCCTATTACAACATCAAAATCAGCACCACTTAATTTTGTTATATCATCTTTTATGAATTCAGCAAGCATCCAGGGATGTTCAATAAGACGAAACTTCTCAAAATACGTGTCAGAATGCATACCAGATGTCAGCAGAAAATGACCTTTTTTAATAGCTCCGCTATCTTTTAATAACTTTAACCTGTCCATATCCAAAAACCTCTGATGTTTTTTTAATAAACTCACTTTTAACCTCTTCCATATTCACTTCACTGCCAACAATTTTTTTCATGGATGTAACTCCCTTTTCTTCAAGCCCACAGGGATTTATGAGGCTAAAAAAGGAAAGGTCTGTATTAACATTCATAGCAAATCCATGATATGCAACCCATTTTTTGAACGCCACACCAATAGCAACAATCTTTCCTGTTTTATGCCATACTCCCACAAATTTATCGTCAACATAAGTTTTAATGCCAAACTCAAGTAATGTATCTGAAAGGACTTGCTCAAGTTTATGAATAAACGGCCTTACACCTGCAATGTAATTTTTTATCTTAAAAATAGGATATCCTACAAGCTGTCCCGGTCCATGATAGGTGATATCCCCTCCTCTTTCGACTTTGTAATGAGATATATTCATCTTATCAAGCTCTTTCACAGTTACTTTCAAATTTGAAAAATCGGCATTTCTCCCTACAGTGATAACAGACTGGTGCTCGTTCAGTATCAGTGTGTCATTAATGTTATCCGCGATCCGCTTTTCAACAAGCTGCTTCTGCAGTTTGCGTATATCTGCATAATCTGTAAGTCCGGTAAAATCAACAACCTGTAATGTATGGGATATGAGATACTCCTTTTATCTTTCTACAATTCCAGTTAAATGCTCGCTATTTAACCTTTGTATATTTTAACGGCTTCTTCCACGCTTTTTTCTTCTATTGTTATAGCATATATGGCATTGCACATTCTAACAGCCTCGGAAAGAGGTTTCTGGTGAATATTCCTACCTGTTGCATTGCCTGAGGCCCCACTTACGTGTATCTGGTCATGAAGTCTCTGCAAAAATGCCACAACATCCACACTTGACCCGCCTGCACACACTACTTTGGTCCTCCCTGCCGCTTTTATAGCCTCTTTGAATATTTCCTTTGACTCCTGTCCTTCTGCTTTGGGGTAATTTACTTTAACAAAATCCGCACCGAGACATGCTCCAACTCCTGTGGCACCTGCAATAAGATGCGGGTCCTTTTCATCTTTAACGGCCTTTCCACGCGGATAAATCCACAGCACAACTATATACCCTTTCTCATGTGCTTCGTAGATAAGCTGGGCAGCTTCTGTTAGCATTTCTTTTTCAAATTCACTGCCTAAATAAATGGTGTACCCCACTCCTAGTATGTTTAAACCGCTTCTCTTCTTGAATTTATCAACCTGTTCAACTGTAAACCACTGCCTGCTAACAGGGTCCATCTGTGCTGTTTTCACAAGATTTGTCTTTGAATTGAGTTTTACAAGGTATGGTACATCTCTGTAATCCATCCCATATCTTGCAATAAGCCCCAATTGAGTTGCAAATACTCCTATTTTGCCTGTCTTAGCAATTTTGAAAAGGTGTTCGGGCTCAGAATCATCGCCTGGAATCCCCTCGCCATAAAAATCTTTGTTCAGATGCTCAACTTTCTGGTCTCCGGCAAACAACATAAGTTTACCAGTTTCCCTGGTAATCTTAAGATAATTACGTATGTACGTATCCCGCATTTCAGCAGGAACATCCAGTGGGACTATGACATCATTTGCAGTTATCTTTTTCATTGAACACACCTCCTTTTTTTCTACTTTGAATATGGTTTTTCATGTGGTATAATGATACAGCAAACAGTCTAATTAATCAAGCTATCCTCTGGTTTGCGGCCTCAGATACCATTGCCTTAAAAGATGGTAGTATCTGACTCTGTTGCTTTGTATGCGGTTAAAAGCCTTGTTTTTTTGTTAATTTTTCTTTGCAAGCTCGTATATTCTTAATTTATTGCCACACAGTGCGCCATCGGGAAGTACACTGTCAATCTGAAATTTCGCCTGCAGGCTTTTATTCATTTCTCCAACAAATAAGAAGGTATCCGGAATCATAGTATTATAAAAATCATACTGATTGGGCCTCGTTCCAATATTCAAGGACTGTACGAAGGGATGTTCATTTATATAATAGGAAAGAAGACTTGCATATTGATAGGTATTGGCAAAAACCTCCATATCTTTATTGAGATATTCTGCAATGCATTTACACTGTTTTTCTTTTTCAAATAATTTGCTGCTTAATCCGGGTACAAAGGGAACTAAACGAATCGGCACAGCCAACAAGAAGTATGAGGTTAACAATGCTGATGCATATTTTCTGCCTTTGATATACAAAAACCCCAGAAGTAATATACCCGGATATGCCAAAGCTGCCCAATTTGCCTCCTGTCTTGAAAATACTGAAAAAAATGCGAAAAAGAGCACAGGAATGATGCTGTAAAACCATATTGCCTGCAATTTTCCTTTATGTGCCCTCGCTGAGTTATAAATACCAAATGCAGATATGGGCAGTCCAACTACAAGGAGTATATCAAACAAATATTCGACAAAGAACTGGATATGAATGCAATGCGTATGTGCTCCATGTTTCAGCTGGAACATAAAAGGAATAAAATCGTGTCTTGCATTAAAAATAAGAACAGGGGAAAACATAACAAATGGTAAAATCAGGAATGATATGTAAAACCTTATGTCCTTTTTATACTTATTAAATGTAAGCAAATACATGGGAAAAAGCAGTATTGCCGTATACTTGGAAAGTAGAGCGAATCCCAAAGCAATACCCTGTGGTATAAGGTAGGCGGGATTCTCCATGCTTTTTAAGGTATAGTAAAGAAACAAAGAAGCAAAACATATAAGAGGCGTATCTGGAGTTATAATGATTGAGCCTACTGTAAGTATAGGCGAAAGTGCAAGTATATAGAGAAAACTTATGCTGTTCTTGCTGAAATTTTCGAGTATTTTGACCCAGATAAATGCTGTAAAAAGTGAAAGCACAAGAACAGGGAATCTAATACCTATAGCATTATTGCCGAACAGCATTCTTGATATAAATATCAAATAGGCCACAAGCGGAGGATGATCAAAATAGGATAGTGATAGCCTTCTTGACCACTGCCAGTAATAAGCCTCGTCAGCTAATACCGGGATTGCCCATATATAAATTAAATTTAAAAGAGCAATTATACCTAAGTGGAAATATAATCTCTTATGAAGAGGGGGTCTCGTAATTTGGCGATTCTCTGGTGATTGTAATGTCATGAGGGTGAGACTCTTTCTGTGATGCGGGACTTATCTCGATAAATACAGACTTTTTCCTCAATTCTTCAAGTGTTTTTGCCCCTAAATAGCCCATTCCGGATTTTATTCCGCCTGTCAGTTGGAATAGCATATCTTTCACAGGACCTTTGTACGGGACTCTTCCTTCAACCCCTTCAGGAACATACTTCTCGTTTCCTTCCTGAAAATATCTCGCTCCTTTTGTCTCTTTGAGCACACCGAGAGAGCCCATTCCTCTATAAGTCTTATACCTTCTGCCCTCAAGCAGGATCGTGTCTCCGGGGCTTTCATCCGTACCTGCCAATAAATTGCCCAGCATAACGGTATCTGCACCTGCAGCAAGCGCCTTTACTATGTCCCCGGAATATCTTATACCTCCATCAGCTACGATGGGAACGCCTGCTTCCTTGCGAGCAATGTAAACATCCATAATCGCTGTAAGTTGTGGCACTCCCACACCTGCCACAATTCTCGTTGTACAGATTGAACCGGGTCCCACGCCAATCTTCACTGCATCAGCACCTGCTTTAACAAGTTCTATATAAGCCTCTTTTGTAGCTATATTTCCTGCTATTACCTGAATTCCAGCAAGATTTTTCTTGAGCCATTTTACCATTTCAATAACCTTAACCGAATACCCATGAGCGGTATCAACAACTATGATATCCACGCCGGATTCTGCCAACTCTTTTGCCCTCTTCTGTTCTTTCTCTCCTGTACCCACAGCTCCGCCCACAACAAGCCTGCCGTTCCTATCAAGTGTTGCACCGGGATGCTCTCTCTTTTTTTGAATGTCCCTTAATGTAACTAATCTTTTTATTCTTCCTTGTTTGTCAATAAGCGGGAGCTTTTCAAGCTTATACTTCTTTAAAATGAGAAAGGCATTTTCCCTGTTTATGTCAGAAGGCGCGGTAATAAGGTCCCTTGTCATTATATCACTAACCCTCTGAGTTTTATTATCCACAAATAATATATCTTTCCTTGTTACTATCCCTGCAAGCTTTTTATCTTCAGTCACAATGGGTATGCCAGAAATGCCTTCTGTATTCATAATTGATTCGGCATCTTTCACAGAGGCATTGAGATTGAGAGTTATGGGCTCTTCCACAAACCAGCTTTCAGACCGTTTGACCTTTTTTATCATATGTGCCTGCGCTTCTATTTTCATATTCCTGTGGATTATACCAACTCCACCGTACTTTGCCATAGCCTCCGCCATTGTGCTTTCCGTTACAGTATCCATAGCAGCTGACACAACAGGTATGGTTAATTTTATTGATGGTGTTAGCATTGTTTCTATATTCGCCAATGCTGGCAGAATTTCACTTTTCTGGGGCTTCAACAGAACATCGTCAAATGTGTAACCTTTCTCAAATTTCATTGTATTTTGGCTGGGGGACAGGGATTCGAACCCCGACTGGCGGAGCCAGAGTCCGCTGTCCTGCCAGTTAGACGATCCCCCAGTATAATAGCGCCACCGGGATTCGAACCCAGGTTTCCTGGCTGAGAACCAGGCGTCCTCGGCCTGACTAGACGATGGCGCCAGTTATTTTATAATTATAATGTATTTTCTCTGTACATTCAATTGACTGGATGGACTTGGAAAAAATCGTACAGGGAAAGAGATGCAGAATGTAAAAGATACAAAAAAAAGCTTACATGGAATATTTTATATTATGATTATTATTGCCTTAAGAGGGACACTGTTATTTATTATGTGAAAAACATTTTCTGAATCGCAATTTCCATACAAGCCAGAAAGCTTCCCATATAATCTTCTTTGACATTTTTGATGTACCTGCCCTTCTATCGATAAAAATAATGGGCACTTCAACAATTTTGAACCCTTTTTCATGAGCAAGAAAATTCACTTCTATCTGAAACCCATATCCATCTGCATTTATCTCATCAAGATTTATAGTCTCAAGCACATTCCTCTTTATGCATTTAAAACCTCCGGTTAAGTCATTAACAGGTACACCAGTTACAATTCTGGCATATATATTGGCAAAATAGGATAGAAATAGTCTTGATAGGGGCCAGTTCACAACGCTTATACCATCCACATATCTGGATCCTATGACCAGATCGTAATCATCAAGCCTTTTTACAAGCTGAGGTATTGACTCGGGATTATGCGAAAAATCCGCATCCATCTGCACAACAAAATCATAACTATTCTGGACCGCAAATTTGAAGCCTACAACATAGGCAGAACCAAGTCCCATCTTGCCATTGCGCTCTATAATATGAATACGAGAATTGTCTTTTTGCATATCTTTCACGATTTGTCCTGTACCATCCGGAGATTTATCGTCAACCACAAGAATCTCAAAATCCGGCTCTACTTCAAGAATTTTACTGATAATATGCCTTATATTTTCCTTTTCATTATAAGTCGGTATAATTACAATGCCTTTCATAAGGTTAATATAATAAACCCGAATGCATGAAATTCAAAGAAATTCCCACAAGTTCAACATAATTTGAATATAACCTGCACATTATAATTGAAAATGCAATATCTACTCTGTTATTTTATATTCTCTGAAACTTGCTTTATAATATTTATATGCACGCAGGTATAGTAACCGTTGGCAATGAAATATTATCAGGGAATATTGTAAACAGTGACCTGAAAATTGCTGCAGAGATCTTACTTCAACATGGTATCACCGTTATCAGAGAGCTTACCGTTAAAGATGATATTGAGGAAATTGCATCGGGTATCCAACTTATGAGCAAGTACGCAGATATTATAGTAGTTACAGGAGGCCTTGGCCCCACATCCGATGATGTTACAAGACAGGCCATAGCTAACTATATTGGAACTTCACTTGAATTCAGAAAAGAGGTATTTGATACTGTGATAACGGAAGTAAAAAATAAAGGCATTTCAGACAGTCCTTTGCACAAAAAATACGGATATTTGCCAGCAACATGCATACCTGTGGAAAATCATGCAGGGCTTGCACCCGGCATAATATGCAGAAAACAGGGTAAAATAATTATCGTGATACCGGGCCCTCCGAGAGAACTTCAGGATGTCATTTACAGGGCATTAAAACTAATAGGGGCAAAGGAATCCCCGACACACGTAAAGATTTACAGGACTTTTGGAATTAGAGAGGCTGAAATCTTTGAGAAAACAAGGGATATTGAACATAGTAAGCTGGAAATAGGTTATTACCCTTCACTTTACGGTGTTAAAATAAAGGTAACATATCATAATAAAGAGCACTTAGACTATTTCGACAGGGAAATAAAAAATAGATTAAAGGATGATCTTTATTCTTCGGATGACCTGGAATTACAGGAAGTTTTAGGTCAGATATTGAAAGAGAGGCATTTAACAATAGGAACGGCAGAATCCTGCACAGGAGGATTGCTTTCAAGTTTGATTACAGACGTGTCAGGTAGCTCAAGCTACTTCATCGGGACTGTAGTGGCTTACTCAAATAGAATCAAAAAAAGCGTTCTTGAATGTAATGCAAATGACTTAGAGACATTCGGAGCTGTATCATCTCAGATTGCATCACAAATGGCAGAGGGTATACGCAGATTAATGGATGTGGATATTGGGCTTTCCACCACAGGAATTGCAGGTCCTACAGGAGGAAGTCCTCAAAAGCCCGTGGGTCTCGTTTATATCGGTTGCTCGTACAAAAATAACACAAAAACTTTAAAGAGAATTTTCAATGGAAATAGAAAGGAAATCAAAAAACAATCCGCTTTAACGGCAATTGACCTTGCAAGGAGGATTTTAAATGAACAAGCTTAGTTTACTTGCTGTGACTTTGATGCTTGCAGGCTTATCCTGTTCAAAGCCAGGTGCTGAACCCGGAAAAACACTGAATCTAAAATTTCCAAA
>JALTEL010000300.1 GCA_027073945.1 Caldifarciminota bacterium
CCTATGTTTTGATTAAATGAGTGTGCTTCCTCAAACATATATGACATATCGGTAACATTGCTTACATCCCAAGAATTTATATCCTGATTAAAAGATGTTGCAGCACTAAACATACTTCTTGTATTTGTAATGCTTGGAGGTATATGTGTAGGTACAGAGTTTAAATGAGTTGCACAACAAAAAGCTCCTAATAGAGACACAAGACCAATATCACCAAAACTTGTTACGGAAATTAACTTGTCTATTCCAATAATAGGTGTTGAACCATATCCGAATTGAGTTAATGTCCCGCTTATTGTAACCGTGTATGTTCCTTCGTTTGTGTATGTATGAGAGTGGAAACCTGTAGTTGTAATGTTTTCACTATTCCCATCCCCCCAATCGACAGTTACATCTACTGTTCCAAACAAAGGTAAAGATATTTGTGTCCCGTAGGAAATTGTAGTATCAAATACCAACGCCATAGGCTCAGCCAATAAATTAACAAAAAACAAGCTAAACAGCATAATAATAAACAATCTGAACTTTTTCATATTTTCCTCAACATAAGTTTTATTTTTTTTCGTAAAGGGGGGATATAGTGCTATTTAAGTAAAATCATCTTTTTGGTGAGTTTAGTTTTGCCATTTTCTTTTAGTCTATAAAAATAAACACCCGAAGAAACAGCCATACCGTTGTCATTTGTTCCGTTCCAATTTATGGTTTTTACATTTCCTGTAATTTCAAAACGTTTTACCTTTTGTCCTTTTATGTTATATATCTCCAAAACCGCATTTTTTAATGTTTTCATAGTGGGATTGTAAACAATTGTGGTTGTGGGATTAAAGGGATTGGGATAATTATAAACCCTGTTTGATAAAATTTGCGGTGCATCGTTATTTTGCTCATCTATCTTAAGAATAATAGGCTCGGACAAAGTGGAGTTTCCTGTCCAATCAATACATTCAAGCCAATACCAGTATTGCGAATTTTGCTCTGTAACCGTATTATCCGAATATGTGTATATGGTTTGATGTGTTGTAGTGCCTGATGCCTCTATTTCATTCGGATTTATTTTAATAGCCTGCCCGTAATTTGAAGATATTGCTCGGTAGATGTTCCAATAAGATAGATTTGATTCACTGCTTGTAGTCCAGCAGAGAATAGAGGAATTTCCATTGTAATTAGCGGTAAAAGAAGCCAAAACAACTGGTAGAGGAGAGGATGAATTTTCGCTTTTTACCTCCACATCGTCAATATACCAACCTCTTGCCGTGGTAGCGCCGTCCGAACCGAAGTTCCAGCGAATAATCACGCTTTGTCCGTCATAGGCAGATAAATCAAAGGTAGCTGTTTGCCAACCTCCGCTATCTCCCGAATATGCTTTTTCGCCTCCGAGAGGATTTGAGTATGCGCTGTTTACCGTATCCGGGTAAGAGCCGTTTGGTTCTATCACTGTAAAATTGCTTCCGCCGTCAGTGGAAAGTTTAACGTTACCTCCGTCGTAAACTATTGCTTTTGTGCTTTCTATCTGATACCAGTGTTTGAATGTGAGAACCGAGTTGGAAGAAAGATTTACGGATAAATCTAAGGTGTAATTCGCAGTATTTCCATAATCGGAGCCGCAAACGGTTCCCCAAACATGTGTGCCGCTTGATGCTCCCGCAGTAGAATCGGTTCCGTAAGTCCAATCGGTTGAGCCGCTGGATACAAGCCCTCCGTCGTTGCTTTCAAAATCATTGGAATAAACTATTATAGTTCCTGAACTACTTTCAAAGCTTGCTTCATCGTAAAGCACTTTGTCTGCTCTGATATCATCTTTCGAAGTGGGAGATTTTTTTGTCCCGCAGCCGTCTCCAAGATAAAGATAGCCACTTGTTCCAGCATTAAAACTGTATGTGCCCAGTGATACCCAACTACCTATATGTGCCGATTGGTCTATTGTAACAAGATGCATACCGCTTGTATCGTAAATTTTGTATCTTGCGTTTGTAGTGGCTGATGTGGCATTGGGGATATAGACTTTTACCTCATAGTTGCCCGCTGTAGTGATATTGGGTCGCCAGCTTGCATGGTAGTCATCTGTGGTGGTGGAATACATTGCTCCTGTCCACCAGTAATTATCTAATAAACCTCCCGTTTCGCCTCTCCAATACTTCATTCCTCCCGTACCACCTGTGTATAAGAAGAATCCGGGATTTGTATTTTGATAATCGTTAAAATCTCCGTAAGCCAACTGCAAGTCATCTATTGTTTCCACAGCCGTTGACTGGTGGACATCATGAGCAGAAACTGACCATGCTATGGAATCAAGATTTTCAATTCCGTTATTTTCACCGGGCCAATCGTAAACCGTGTCATCTCCGTCATAACTGGGATATCCGGGAGTGTTTTTATCTCCGTAAGGGTCATGATAATAGAGCTGTTTTTTTGAATCGTCATAGATACCTTTTGCAAGGAT
>JALTEL010000301.1 GCA_027073945.1 Caldifarciminota bacterium
CTATCCTTCTAATCTTATTTCTAATAGTACCCAGACCTCGTATTGTACGCATTGTTTTCTCTTCTATAGTTTTCATTTCTACTGACCAATCATCTGTATCTATTAAAGCATAGTTTCCATAAGAGGGGTCTCTATCTTGAGAACTGACATTAATAACGAGTGTGTCTCCAATCTTTTCAGAAATTCCACCCCATATATGGGAATGACCACAGACAACTAATTTCGGATGATATTTCTTTATAGCATCCAAAAGTTTTTTTGAACCAATATGGTTTATTCCGAATCTAACCGATAAGTCCAACGTTCCCAAAGGGGGCAAGTGTGATAAATATATATCTGTATATCCCTTCGGTTTATTTTTAATTTTACTTTTTAAGCCAAAATTGCATTCATAGCCAAATATAGTTATTTTCTCGCTTTTCTTTTGGATTGTGAACTTTCCGAAACTAGGAGTTATGGGGGCATATATGCCTCCTCCTATTGCAGAAGTAACCTCTGCTTTTTTTAAATCTTCGTTAGTATTGGGTTCAGAATCTTTTAAAAAGTGAAGGGAAAGATTATCCATTTCTTTTATTGTTATTTTTCCTTTTAATGTTTCGGTTATAGCGTAACGTTTACCGTTGATAAAAAGGTACCCATTATGAATTCGTGTATAATAAGTGTTGTCTACATGTAGGACAAATTCATCATTTCCATTAACATAATAAAATGGTATTCCTAACTTTTGTAAAATATCTTTGCTATGAAAATCTATTTCTTTTATATTTTTTTTAAATTCTTGTGTAAGAAGTTTATTTTGTTTGTTTGATGTTGGTTCCAAATCGGGGTAATTTAATTTTAAAAGATGGTTTGGTGTTATTAATAATAAAGACTTATCAAGTGAAATAAATCTATCAAGGTCATCCCCTGCATACAATATTGCATCGGGTTTATGAGCATCTACAAGGTTTATTATCATTTCAAGAGGCTGAATTCTCCAATCACTGAACGCAAGTATCTTCATAGTTTATAACCTCCGACTATATGCGGGCGAAGACATTTCAGATAACTCGTTTATATACGCATTATTGCGTATATATTTACAAATTTGGGGTATATGCGAAGTATTTTGTATGTTCCTACCTCTTGAGTTCATATCTTTTCCTCTGGTGTAGTATCCAGTGGATTTTTTATATTTACAGGTTGTGCCTTGCCAACTATTAATTCAGCAAAGCCTCTATAATCTCTTTTTTTATGCAATGGCGTTGGAATCGGCGGAGGGCACGCCGTCGTGCATCTGCCTTAATCCTTTGTAAAGTGCAACTTCTGCCATGGCGGTCATGGGAATGGAAAACAGTATCCCGACCACAAGTGCAAGAACACCCACAAAATTAATGAGGCCTACGAGTATGTCAAAACAGAAAATATCCCATCTGTAGCCCTCTGTGAGGCTTGCGCTTCTCTGCAACGCTTCGATTGCAGAACATTTGTCATCTATGATATAGTATTTATAGAATTGATATTTAACCGCCCATATAATGCCGGGAACAATGAAAAGTATAATACCGACCATGACAAGCAATGCATACAGAATATTGGCAATTATATAATTGACGTAATAGGAAGCTCCTGAAAACAGGTCTGAAATTTCAACATGTTCGTCTCCGTAACCTTTTAGAAAAGCATAAATGAAGCCAACCCCGACAAAAGCATCAAAAAGATAGCTTATAAGATTGCCCGCATATTTGAATTTGGATGCAATAATACTGAATGCAGTGGTCAACAAAATGTACACGAGAGTCAGGGCTATCCAGAACCACAGGCGCTCTGAAATCCTTTGATAACCTTCGGTTATGTAATCTGTTACAGATTTCACCATTATTTTATTATCCCTGTTTTTTTACCGGCTTTTTCGGCAATAGCCAGAGCTCTTTTTATGTGTTCCTCCGTGTGAGTGGCCATGAGGCTCGTTCTCAGCAGCTGCCTTCCAGGAGGCACTGCCGGTGTGATGACCGGATTGGTGTAGAGACCTTCCTCCATGAGCTGTCTCCAGAATTCAAATGTAAGCATGTCGTCGCCGATGATTATCGGAACTATTGGTGTTTTTGTCTCACCTGTGTCAAATCCGAGCTTTTGCAGACCGTTTATCCACATCCTGGCCATGTCAAAGAGATGTTTACGCCTGTTTTTCTCCGTTTTAATGATATTGAGGGAAGTGTGAGCCGCTGCAACCTGTGCGGGTGGCAGGCTTGCACTGAATATCATGGGCCTTCCGAAATGCTTTATGTAATCAATTATCTTTTCTTCTCCCGCAACGAAGCCGCCGAGTGATGCAAACGATTTGCTGAATGTGCACATAATAATATCAACCTTGTCCGTTAGTCCGAAGTGTTCTGCTGTTCCTGCTCCGTTTTCTCCCAATATGCCTATGGAATGAGCATCGT
>JALTEL010000302.1 GCA_027073945.1 Caldifarciminota bacterium
GTTTCTCGGCCCGTGTGAGGTAATCCAGAGCCCTATCGTACTCCTCCTCGGTGAGATAGGTGTCCCCTATGCCCTTGACCTCCATCGCTATGCCCTCCATGAGGCCGATGGTTTCAAAGAGTTTCAGGGCTCTTTCGTAGTACTTCCTTGCGTTCTCCCCGTCCCTCAGCTGCCAGTAAGCATTGGCTATGCCGTGGTACATGTTCCCTTCCACCTCCGGATTCCCCGCCTTTTTCGCCAGTTCCGCCGCATTCTCCCAGAGTTCTATGGCTCCCGCGATGTCGCCATCCCTCCAGCGTATTGAGTAGGCCAGTATGTTCAGGGCCCTGGAGTGCTCGGCAAAGGCGTCCGCTGCCTCCGCAACCTCTGAGGCCTTTCGGGAGAACTCGATTGCGCTGTCCAGCCTGTCCATGTAGAGGTCGGCCTTGGCCACATCCCCGAGGAAATGAGCCACAGCCGCTCCGTTCTCCGCATAATCGCCGTCCGGGTAGCCTGCCAGTTCAAGGGATTCAAGGGCGAGTTCTCTGGCCTCCTCGAATTTCGGAAGTGAAAAGAGGTATTTTGTCTTCCTCTGCAGGAGAGCAAGACGATCCGGCAGACCGGAGGCCATACCCTCCGCCTCGCTTATGGCGGTTCCGGCCTCATCGTGCTCCTCCAGCGAGATATAGACATCAATGAGTTCCAGATAGATTTCAAGGAGTTCGTGGCCCGCCCCGTAGCTCTGCTCCACAGCGGCCTTGAGCATGAGATAAATCTCCTTGGCCTTGTCGTAGGCAAACTCCTTTTTTGCCTCCACGGCCTCCACCGTGAGTTTTCTGATGAGTCTGTCGCTCTCCGACTGGCCGGAAAAATTGCTGTCGTTCTCCATCGGGGGGTGTAAGGGGTGTGAATATTTATGTTTTGGCGTGAACGAGGGATTGAAATTGTCAACAAAGTCTGCAAAGGCTTAAATCCATCGGTGATAGATATGAGGTGTTTATATCTTATAGACTCTCTCTCCTGTTTCTAGAAAATGCTTGAGTTTTTTGAAGTTGTACATTGTTTCTTTTTTGAAGGCGTCTTCTAATTGCATTTTATTGTCGTATCTTTCACATAAATAGAAATCTATCAGTGATATTCTTTTGTAATCTGGAGAGATTAAAATGTTCTCTGGTTTCAAATCTGTGTGTACGCATGATTTATCTTTTAGATAAAAAATAGTCTCTTCGATTTGAGCAATAATATTCTGTATATCTTCTTTCTGAAGATTATCATATTCAATTTTTAAATTTTTTCCAAGATATGGGCTAATATGATACGGTACTTCTTCTTTTATATGGCCGTAGTTTAAAACCTTCGGGATGTTTGGGTAATCCAATGAAAGCAGTATTTTGATTTCATTTTCAAACCTTTTTTTGTCCACATCATAAATAAAGTCATGAAACTTGAGCACAAAGAGCTTTCTGTCTTTTTCTACTAGATATACATAGCGATTTTGATGCTTTGAGAGAATGCTTTTTACGATATATCCGTCTATTTGGTCCCCTTCTTTAATCGGTGGAGCTTTTGAATAGAACAGTCCATGAATCTCTCTGATTACTGAATATACATCAGTAACTCTCTGTACAAAATCGGATCTACGATTATCAATTTTAGTACCTGCAAGTTTGGATGACCATCCCTCCCCAATATCAAAAGCTATTATCGGCTTTCCAATTTGCCAAGCGTATGCAATCTCACTAAGTGTTCCTGCCCCACCTCCTACTGCAACTATAACATCCGATGAAGCTATAATTATCTGATTTCTAGCATAGGACATACCTGTAGAAATCGGCACGTCTACAATTTTATTTACATCTGACTTGTTCATTGTCGGAGAAATACCAATAATGTCTCCTTCAACATATTTTTCAGAAGATTTTCCTCCTGCGCTTACTGCATGCATCACGCCCCCCATACCTCCATTTATTATTCTGAATCCGTTGTCTACGAGAGTTTTTCCAAGTTCAAAAGCTATCTCTTCCATTTTTTTACTGCTTGTCGCATTATTAGAACCAACGACTCCTATGTGTTTCTTCATTCTATCACCTTTTTAAGTTTAAACACTAAAAAGTCGGATGAACCGTATTCGTCCGTCTTTGTTTGCTCTATATTATCTATAGAAAAACCATTGGATAAAAATAGATTCTCATAATAACCCATAGGGCGGTGAAAATCCTTGCGCGTATTTCCAGTTGACTTCATTTTTTTGTGGTAAGCGAAGTGATTACTGTACGAAACATCTGGTGGTATTTCTCTTAACTGTATCTGACTCTCTTTTTTGAATACTGAAAGAGGGTTGCAGATTGAAACTACAGCAAAGCCACCATTTTTCAGAAGAAAATGTAAATCCTTTACAACATCATCCACCATTTTCTCTTTAGAAATTGAGCATAGAACAAGGGAGCAATTTACCACGTCCCATGAATTCCCCATCTCTTTACGTAATCTTAGAAAATCTTTTCTGTATAGAAAATCTACATCTCCTGCTCTTGCTTTTTGAAGTTGTTTTTCTATAGCTCTTTCATCCACATCATATGCGACAATATGTTTTCCAATAGAATTTATCTTCCATACCAAATCAGTCTGCCCGCATCCGTAGTCAAATACATTGTTCCCTGGGCATGTAGTTATTGTATCAATAACTATCTGGTCAATAACATCGTTGCTTGAGATCATTCAAGAACCCCCACTCCATTTTTTCTGATGTATGAGAAAAACTCATCAATAGCA
Organism: Caldifarciminota bacterium; assembly: GCA_027073945.1. Next base: position 2,752 of record JALTEL010000302.1, read on the forward strand.
GACCGATCTATGTTTTCAATGGAACTTATCAAATGCTCCAGTGATTCTTGTGAAAATAGTTCTTGTATATATTTCAAAGACTCCCTGTCTTCAGCAGTTATATCCAACATTTCAATCATGCTTATCAACCCTCTAATCCTGTAAAATGTTATTTTGTAATCGACAAGATATTTTTTTATTTTCTGGAAAAAGAACTCCTTAAAATCTGTCCCAGTTCTAAAATATTCCACTAGTGCTCTAGATGATGCACGCCCAACAGTGTCTGATAAAAATGCTTGTCCAGAGAGTAAAATGCTCTCTGTTTTTCTCTCATGTAAAACGGGGATATTTACTTGACCAATTTTTTGGTTGAAAAGATACTTGCAGACAATTTCCCAGACCGTGTCTGCTCTTCTGCACATTTTTCCATTTAAAACCGGAGATACGTTGAATAAGAATGAGAGCGCATTGGGATTAAAAATAAATGTATTTCCCCCTCTTGTTAGTAATCCGTCAATCTTTGAATTCTCGGGATCAAAAATTACTGGCCGAGACATGGTTTTTCCATAGAGTAAAGATGAAAGAGGCATCTTGCTCTCCTTCCATACTGGCATCTCAAGATGATTCGTATGTCTTTCGCTATAATCATAGTAGTAGTCCGGCATATTGAAAATAAAATCTATTTTAAAACCATCCAATTTGCGGATATGATTATAATAGTAATCTATTAAGTTCGTTCTTATCATAGAAAAAGCAGGTATTGGTGGGTCGCCAGTAATTATTCCGATGCCAACATCAAGATTCTGCTTTAAAGCATCTTGAACCCCCTGGACTATTTTTTTTGCATCCAATTTTCTTTCTGTTCCATTTCCATCCAAATAACTTAGTCTTATGTCATCATCGAGCAACCACACTATGGGCTTTTCATCATAATCATCTAAAAGGTGAGATAGATATATGTGCAATTTCTGCCGTGCGGGGCCAATTCCGGAAGAATGAAAAATTTTAGGGACCTCTATGCTTGCTTCATTAATCAATTCCATATCTATTTCCCCACAAGAATGTAAGAAAAACTCCTTATCTTCTCTTTTATGGAGTATTATTACCTTCTCTACTTTCAATCCCTCTCTTATTAATCGTGCAAGGTCACATAACAAATTAGCTAGCTGTTTTGGCTTATCAGAGATTATACCTACAAGTATCCGTGGCATAGATAGATTTTTTGATGCCCCTATCATGGCTTTCAAAGATTTATAGTTGCTCTTTTTTTCTGTACCTTTTTCTGCATCTATTTCAATTCCAAAAAGAGCTTTCGATCTTTGCATAAAATCTCTTATTTCCTCTTCAGTCATAATTGGACCATATTTATGGTAAAAATACTCCAAGCCTTCTTTTTTCCTTGGTGAAGATGCTGTAGATAGTCTATCTGTACTAAGAGCATAATGAAAAACAAGATGCTTTCTTAGAAAACCTATGTCTGTGCAGGGCAGGGAGGCTAACCTGAAGCAAATATCTCTATCAGTTGTGCTAACAAACATTTCATCGAAGCCTCCAGCTTTCAGGAAAAGGTCCAGACGGACGAAGAGATTAGACCCTTGAATATTTGGATTTGTTGTTAAGAATGTCCTAGCCTCTATTTCTGATGGAATTTCTAATTTGATTCCATCTCTATGTTCATTATCATACCTTGTTATTCCACTTATTATCCAGTTTTTCCCGGTCTTCGCAACTGCAAGACAGGACTCTAAGTACTCTTTATCCCATTCATCATCGTCATCGAGTATTGCAACAAATGTCTCCTCAGGTACATACTCTTTTGCTATGATATGATGGATCGCAGTATTTACGGCCCCGGAAAGGTTCCTTGTTCTTTCATTCTTTAGTAGGGTGATGTTTTTCTCACATTCTGGGGGCTTTTCGTCAAATACTACAACAATCTCTTCTGGGGGCTGGGTCTGTTTAAATACAGAAGATATTGCTCTGTTTAAGCTTTCTCTTCCAAGAGTTGGTACGATTGCAATTACAAATTGGGGGTTAGTATCCATATTTTTCCCTCGCTTTTTCATTTACTTTTTCCGCAGCAGTAAGAAGAACAGCTGATGAGCCCGCAGAACTTACAAGCTCCTTAGTATCTTTCGGAACACATTTTCCAGAGTAAGGCCCAAGTCCGGGTCTTAAATGTTCTTTACTAACCACTCTTCTGTCTGCCCAGATTACACTCATGACTTTTTCAGGATTCGCCCCAAATTTGGCAGATATTTCCTCTATTTCATTAGTAAAACTGACTTTTACCGCTATGTATGCATTGTGTGCAAGCTTTCCAATCTCTGCCTCTGTGTGAGAGAGATGTAATATATTTGCATTTTCCACCCAATAAAAAATTTCTTTTACTTTTTCTACATACGTATCGTTTCCACTAAAAATAAGACGATCTGGGCATACAAACCATGTAAACGCGCTTCTCTCCCGTAGGAACTCTGGCATATAAACAAGTTTTAAGTCTGGATATAACCTTTCAAAATTTGACATACTGCCAATACCAAGGGTACTTTTAATTACAATTATCCCATTATATTTGTCTTCGCTCAAACGGAGGAGTACATTATCTACTGCAGAGCAATCTAGATGGCCATCTGATCTTAATGGGGTGTTAACACAAACAAAAGAAATATCTGTTTTTAGGATATCTACCCAGTTGCCCCGACCGTCAATATCATAACCATAAACCTTGTAATAATAAGAAAGTCCATGGTACACTGCGCCACCAACAGCCCCTAGGCCAATCACTCCCAATTTTAATTTGTTCATACTTTTGCCTCCTTAATGGATGAATGAAGCGCCTTTAGTAAAAATACTATATTTGACATCATTTCATCTGTTTTTCTTTTGCCAAGACATTTATATTTGTAAACGGATTTATTTCTCCTGATACCTATTTTTCCCATTAGTGAGAAGAAATCAGTTATATTTTTTTCCACACCCCCATCACTATCTGCATTATAAACAAAAAGCTGTTGTCCCTTTTTAAGATTCGGTAGTATGATCTCATCCTGCCATTTCCTCTTGAACTTAAACGCTCTTAACATGGCACGATATGGTAGCGGTGCCTCTTTTGTTGCTGTTAGCCGATAGGTGCAAAGTTCAGTGTTCGTCCTGTAATATTCTCCTTTTGAGCGTTTATACTCTTCTCTCACAACCATTAGGACTCTTGGATTATAATCATAATACTTCTCTCGTTCTTCTTGGGTAGATTTTTTTATCATGTTATGGAATACAGTGTGTTCAAGTTCGCTTTCAAATACCTTGAAAAGCATTGTATTTATCATTTCTTTATTTACTCTGCTTTCCTTGCCCAATATTTCATCTATATATTCAATCCTCTCTTTGTTGTTATCTCTTAATTTTTCAAATGTGGTTCCCAATAGTTCTTCTATTCTCATTTAATCTCCTCCAAATACTTTTATTTCGATGTATTCCATTTCTTCAACCGGAGTAGTAAAAGAATATGCTATACCAACACTAGTAATAGATATTCTTGCTTCACGTCCCATTCTGCGGAATTCCAAAAGGCCAGAATTTGCCATTTTATTTATCAATGTTGAAACAAAAGACAGTTTTCCTTTTCCTTTAATCTCAAAGAATTCCTTCTGTATTTCGGAAAGGGTGCATACACCCCGTTTCTTTAAAATATCTAAAATAAGCCTCTCTTTGGGCGAAATGTTCCTATGTTTCCAGAAATTACTTATATTACCGGTTTCTTTATCTATTAAAAAAACCATGGTAACATTGGGAGAATCGAGAGAAGCTACATAAAGGGCTGTTTTCCAAGCTTGCAATCCATTTGACAAATTAACTACTGCATCATAGCCCTCTTTATAGAGCTCCTTAAAAAGGGATCTAAAAAGATAAACCAATTCATAGAACGTCATCCTTTTTTTAATTACAAACATCTCGTTTAATATCTTTTTTTCTTCTGGCATTTTTTCGTTTTCTTTTGAGAACGCACGCAACATCGCTTCTGCTTTATTGAAATATTTCTCACTTTCTTCGCTATTGGTCCTGTTCACTAGAACCATCAATTTTTTAGTTTCTGGAAATTCCTTTAATGCTAATTTTATCCACCTATCAACACCACCATACGGTGCCACTTGACACAGACTTCTTTGAGAGCTCATGAACCTACACTACATAACTAGCATAAATAGTTTACTTTATGCATAAACAATGCATGTCGCCAGTAAAGTTTATTGATGATGAAACGTATATGGAGTTATGATTGCTCCAATCATATGGGTACGACAACCCAAAACAGGAGGAACCTCAATTAAGTGGTTTCTTTTATATGGCACAAAAAAAGTCCCTAGTTATATTGAGCAAAATCCAGATCCCTTCAACGGTGAAAAAGAGGGTTTATATCTGACTACATATCCTAACTACACTAAAATAGTGATGATTGAAACAAATCATGAGGAAAACGCTGTTAGAAAGTTCAGAAATAAGTATCCTGAATTTTTTGAAGAAGCAATCAAATTTACGATTGTTAGAAACCCATGGGATAAGTTCGTTTCTGGGTGGAAACATTGCCATACGACTAAAGATAAACCCTTTGAGGAAGTTGTAAAATCTCCTCCTACCAAAAAAGAAAATATACATGACTGGAATCACCTTACGCGAACTCAAGTACACTCTATAAGGGATGAAGATGGAAAACTTCTCGTAGACAAAATCTTATACTTTGAAGATTTAGAACAACAATTCAGGTCATTTTTAGAAGAAATCAATATGTCAGATGTTTATCAAGGCCTTCCAAAGTTGAGAACAAATAAACACAAAGATTATAGGAATTACTACACAACAGAAACTAAAGAAACTATTAAAAAAAAAAGATTCTAGGAGGACATTACAACATTCGGACATGAATTTTAATTCTTCATTGGACTAAGGCATGCTATATACATACCTATAAAAATCCCAGCAACCATTAAATACCCTGCCCTCATCCGTTTTCCCATGCCAAGAAGAATCATTATTGCAGGCCTCGGCTTCGGCGGTTTTTCTGCTGCCAGGGCCGCACGGGGCCAGGACAGGAACGCCGAGATAATCGTCATCGAAAAGAGGAAGGACTACGACGGTTTCTCCCCGTGCGGAATCCCCTACGCCATCGAGGGTGCGGTGCCCAGCAGTGCGCTCATTCACGATTACGGCCTGCAGAGGATGAAGATAGATGTCAGGCTGGGATACAAGGCCCTCGGCGTGGATACGGCCGGAAAGGTGCTGTCCATACGCGGGCCGGAGGGTGAGGAATCCCTCTCCTACGACTCCCTGATAATCTCCACCGGTTCCTCCCCGTTCATACCTCCCGTTCCCGG
>JALTEL010000303.1 GCA_027073945.1 Caldifarciminota bacterium
GTAATAGACCTCTCCATTCACAAGGTTTCTCACGAGGGCGTGGCTGACGCCGTTCAGATCCTTCTCGGCAACGGCCAGAGATACTGAGAAATAGGGGAATCCGTGAATCGCATTGAAAGAGCCATCCACAGGGTCAACAACGAGCCAGTGGTCGGTTTCCTCCTGGCCCACATCGGTGAATCCGGTCTCCTCGCTGAGCATCTTGAATGAGAGGTAGTGCCGCTCCATAACCCGTATAATGGCCTCCTCGGCCACGCGGTCAATGATGGCGGTGGGCGTTCCGTCGGCCCCGTCGGCCACCTTCATTCCGAATGGCTCCTTTAACTCCTTCAGGGATTTCTCAACCTCCACGGCCGCCTCGAAGAGGACTTCAATCATATCGTCCATGTGAGGGATAACGGGAGGGGGGCATATATAGGTTATGATTTTAGAAAAGAGGTTTGCGGCTTCTTTCTCCAATTGTCCAGTTTATTTCTTTTAACTCCTCTCTTTTCAAGCTTAACCAGCAGATTAAGTGTTATGTTTCTATCTAGGGTTTCAAGCAGTAAAAATTTACCATTTTTGAGTTTTAAGATAGGATGCACCATTATCTTTCCTTCTTTGATTTCCACCGAGTTTATATCTTCCCACTTCAAAAAGAGGCCGTGGAAGTTGTTTTTTCTCTTGTTCGAGAGGGAACTTGTTTCTCTTGGAGCCTTGGCTTTATATTCGAATACAACCCCTTGGTCAAGAAAATAAACCGTTTTTGGAGTGTTTTTGCCGAGTGTCATAAAAGTAATAAGCCAGAAGATAGAGAAGATAACAGCATAAATTGAAAAAGTAAAGAACACTGAGAAGATTAATATGAAGGAGAGGAGGAATAGAGATAAAGAAAGGTAAAGTCCAGAAATAAGGGCCATGAGAGAAAAGAGTTTTTTCCTGTAATTAGTCATTTTTGCTATGGGTTCAGTTTCCAGCCACTCCGTTTCACTCAACTCCTTTACTTCCAAAGTCAGAGGGCTTATTTGTTTCTGCTGTTTCAGGTCAAGCAATTTCAAGAGATATAACAACGCAATGACTATTAATGGCAGAAAAGAGACAACGGGACCAAAGATTATATAAAGTGCAGCCCAAAAGGAGAAGTAAATCAGGAAATAGGCAATGAATAGCGTTATTGTATCCGTTTTCCATTTTGGCAGATTATATTTCGCAGTGGGAACCTCAGGTAGTGTTTCATATTCTTTAACTTCACTGTATCTTGTGAGGGGGCAATGTTTTCTAATCTCCCCAATGAGCCAGTTCTGCAGTTCAATGGCATCTCTGGCATTATATTCTGTCATTGTTCTGAAGTATTCGGTGCCCTTTTCTTCAACAAACTTCAAAGCAACCGGCATATTAAAGTGCATATAAACTTCAAAGTAGTCCTTTTGCAGAAGAAGCACGGGCAGTTCAATATCACAAAGCTTGAATTTCTTGATTCGTCGCTTTCGGAGATTTAATAGGTAAATCGTCCCGTCTTCAATCTCGACGGCCGATATTCTATAATAAGATAGGAAAGCTATGGCCGACACTATTCCAGACAAGATTATTATCGAACCGTAATGTGGGCTTGATATCATAGAAAGAATTATGACCAATAACAAGATTGAAATGGACAGATACAGAGAAAGAGAGTAAAGCCTATTCCTGCGCGAATCAACGTGCAGAGAAAAAATTTCACTCATGCTGCAACCCCCATGTTTAGGAGGATTGCGGCAGGTAAGCCTGTTTCATAACAGAATAGTTGGCCCATATCTCCAGCAATGTAAGACACAAAAAGGTATAGGACATGTTAAATATAAGCCTTTCCTCCTATTACCTCCCTCCCTTCTCATCCTTTTTCCTCCCCCAGTCTCTTGAATATTGCTCTGTTTTTCATTCCCTTCTACAGGGAAAATAAGAGGCGTTTTTGTCCTTCCAAGGGGGAAAATAAATATCAATTGCCCAGAACATCATAAATATGCTATTCCGAGGCAGACATGGATTTAAGCCTTTCCTCCTATCTCCGCCTTCTTCCCCTGTACCTGCCGTCGGCCTGCACCCTGACCGGCCTCAACGGGCTTCCGCAGACATGGCATATTTTCTCGTTCCTGTCGTAGTACCGGCCGCATCCGGTACACCTGTACTTCCACTGCCAGACCTCCTTTATTCCCCCTGTCCATGTGGATGCGAATTCTATGCCGAGGGAGGAGCAGATGTTCTGCATGGAGTAGTCGTCCGTGAGAAGTACCGCCCTTTTCTCGTAGGCCAGCGCGATTGCGCTCTTGTCCTCCGGGGACAGCCTGTCAGTTTCTCCCAGTTCCTCCGCCTTCGCTTCCACCGTTTCAGCCGCATATTTAGACGGCAATATTACCTTTATTCTCGTTTCCAGCAGGATTTCGATGTTCGGGATATTCTTCCTTT
>JALTEL010000304.1 GCA_027073945.1 Caldifarciminota bacterium
GAATTATGATATACTCCGTATTGCAGGATTATTATCACATTTTCTGGATTCTCTTTACAGAATCTACTTTTTTCTCTTTTATCTCTTAGCATTTCACACTATCATCTTCAACTGACAAAATTATACGGCAAAATACATGGCGAGTCAAGTTCTCGGTTTGCCCGAAATATAAATTCGCTGAAAACATATAATTTCGTCATAAAAATTTAAAATAATAGAATAGCAAATTATCTGCGGTTAAATGTGCAGCTTTAATCCAGGTGTATTATATCAAGCATAACAGAATTTGTGCTATTGTTTGACCATACCTATGAAATAGCATAAAATTTTAAAGCTAAAGGGGGATATATGATTGGCATTTTTTTAAGTCTGGTTCTGAGTGCAAATCTTTCTTTACATGTCAGGGCTTATGACACTCCTGATGACGGTGGAGAAAGCATTAATATAACATGGACTCTTCCTCCTAACGATTCCATTGTAAGACACTATGAGATATACAGAATAACAGATAGTACAAAAAAGCTCGCAGGCATATCCCTGCGGGGCTCTGACAGATTCCAGGACACGGATGTCAAGAATAAAAAACCATATAAATACGTCATCGCAGTGGTTTATCCCGACACCACAGTATATTCAGAACCTTCCAATATTGCCTTTGCAAAACCTCAGTGGTTTAACAAAAGATCAAAAGCATCGTTAATAATACTGCTGTTTTTCTCTATTGTTCTATTTTTCTTTATCAGCGCCGTTAAAAAAGGCAAACGTTCATTTATAAGAAAGATAGCAGGTCTTGAAGCTGTGGAAGAGGCCGTTGGTCGTTCGACGGAAATGGGCAAGCCTGTCTTATTTATACCTGGCATAGGTTTTATAAGTGATATCACAACCATTGCAGGTCTTTCCATTTTAAAAAGGGTGGCAAAAAAATCCGCAGAATACGAGACAAGGGTTGTTGTTCCCAATTTCGACCCGATAGTCATGGTCGCGGCCCAGGAAACAGTTAAGGAGGGATATACAGAAGCGGGGCGTCCGGACCTGTACAATGAAAAAGATGTATATTTTTTAACAAGTGACCAGTTCGGTTATGCCGCAGGCGTAGATGGAATAATGATGAGGGAGAAACCCGGGGCAATATTCTTACAGGGTACATTTTATGCCGAGGCACTGATATTGGCTGAAACAGGGCATTCTGTGGGAGCCATTCAGATTTCCGGTACAACCTCTGTCACTCAATTGCCATTCTTTATCGCCTCCACAGATTATACACTGATAGGTGAAGAGATGTACGCCGCAAGTGCATATCTGTCAGGAGAGCCCATGATGCTCGGCACCATTAAAGCAGAAGATTTTACCAAAATCGTATTCGTTTTCCTCATTATAATCGGGGTCCTTCTTGAAACCTTTGGCATTCACATTATAACAAAATTTTTCAGCCTATTTTAGGAGGAGTATTAAATGAAAAAAGAAGTCCCGCTTTTTATCACTTTTATAACGGGCATTCTGCTTGTAATAGCTTTATTCGTACCCCACAAGCCCTTTGGTCAACTACAGAGTACATTTAACGACTGGCTGATTATAGTTGGAGGTTTTACCATGATTTTGGGGCTTGACTCTCTACTTTTGCATCACTGGGAAAAGATACGCAGGAGAAAAGAGGGATGGATAAGTTCTCTTGCTCTTATTCTCAGCTTTTGTATAACGCTTATATGGGGTTTTGGCGAAGGAATTTTCTTCCACAGAAATCCCTTTTCCCCTTCTGCAACATTTTTGAGGTATTTTTATACCTACGTTTTTGTTCCCCTTCAGGCGACTATGTTTTCATTGCTTGCATTTTTCATAGCAAGCGCAGCTTACAGGGCATTTAGAGCTAAGGATCCCAATGCCACTCTGCTGCTTTCAGCAGCGGCACTTGTGATGCTTGGCAGGGTGCCCGGAGGCAACAATATTGCACCCTATGTGTTCGGCATCGTTTTTCTCCTTGCAGCATACTACTTTGCATCTGAGGGTGCTGCAACCATGGGTCCTACAAGATACATATATTATGGTCTTGCAATTACATCCCTGATATTGATATATCCAGCGGGTTTGATTTTGCTGCATTATCTCAACGGAATTGCCGATTGGATTATGAATATCCCGCAAATGGCTGCAAAAAGAGGTATATGGATTGGAATTTCACTCGGTGGTATTGCCATGTCTCTTCGTATAATACTTGGTATAGAAAGGACTTACCTGCAGTAGGAGGTGAAATGTGAGAAGTTTATTTGAAAAAATGGGACAGATTGACAGAAGAGTCATTTACATCCTGGTGGCGCTTGCGGTTATCGTTACAATTCTTCTCAAAGTCAAATTTAAAGGCGCTCCACTTCCGGAGGTAAGACATTCTTACGAAGTGATAAACAACCTGCCTGCAGGCTCTGTTGTTATGGTGTCCATTGACTACGATGCATCTTCAATGCCTGAACTTGACCCCATGCTAAGAGCAATGCTCAAGCACTGTTTTAAAAAGAACTTAAAGGTTATAATGCTTGGACACTGGCCGCTTGGACTTCCATTAGGCCAGCTTGCACTGGATGAAATTGCAAAGCAGTACCACAAAAAGTACGGTATTGACTATGTATTTTTGGGATACAGACCCGGACTTCAGGCTGTTATGCTAAATATTGGAAAAGAAATTCGCAGTGTATTTGCAACGGATTACAAAAATACACCCCTGGATTCCCTGCCTATGATGAGGAGTGTCCATAATTACAATGATATTGCCGTACTCATTGCACTTGAGGCAGGTTCGGTGGGCGATGCATGGGTACAATTTGCACAGGCGAGATTTAATCAAAAAATCATCATGGGCACCACAGCGGTAATCACGCCCGATGAATATCCTTATCTGCAGGCGCATCAAATAGTGGGCCTTATTGGAGGGTTGAGAGGCGCATCTGACTATGAAAAACTCGTTGGGTCCCCTGACATAGCTACCGCAGGTATGGCCTCACAGACCGTTGTCCATACATTAATCGTCGTATTTATATTACTCGGTAATATCGGCTATTTCGCATTGAGAAGGAGGCACTGATATGCATATTTCCATGAATATCTGGGTTTGGGTCGCGGCATTTTTAACACTTTCTATGTTTAGTTTTTTGTATAAAGACAATATATTCTATAAAATAGGGGAACATATATATGTCGGGACATCTGCAGCATTTATGTTGATATACCTGTGGTATTTTGACGTGCAACCCAAATTGGTGGGAGGCTTCCAGCAAAATACAGGAGCTGCTCGATGGATTCTTATTGTTCCTGCTTTGCTCTCTTTGTTCATGTTGATGAGATTTATAAGGCCAGCAGCCTGGATATCAAGATGGGCTATAGCATTTACAGTCGGTATGGGCTCGGGTCTTGGCATAACAGGACTGCTACAGGGGTTCCTCGTACCTCAGATAAAAGCGACCTTCCTTCCATTGTATGTAAACGCTCATTCATTCTGGCACTCCTTTTATTACTCCCTCAATAACATCCTGATGATAGTGGGCACGCTTTCTGCAATAGTATACTTCTATTTTTCCGCAGAACAGAAAGGAGCTCTCAAAAAGGTTTCACAAACCGGTATTACATTTATTATGATTGCATTCGGTGCCTCTTTCGGATATACCGTGATGGCTCGTATTTCACTGCTAATAGGCAGGATGTATTTTCTCCTTCACAACTGGCTGGGACTTGTCTAAAGCATGAAAAAACTCAATTTCACAACATCCAAAACCATTTTTCTGTTCCTTGCTATTTTACTTGTTTTTGCAGACTATTTTACCAAATTTATCGTTAAAAACAGCTTTATCTATGGGGAATCAAGAAGTGTATGGGGACATTTCATCAGGTTAACTTACGTAGAAAACCCAAATTCTGTTTTCGGAATTTCTCTCGGAAAACACTTTCCGTATATAATTTTTTCATTGGTTATCCTCGTATTTATAATTGCCCTCTTTCTTATTGAGAACAGAGGCATTTATCTGTTTATTTATTCACTTTTCATAGCCGGGGCAACAGGGAACATGATCGACAGACTGAGATTCGGGAGAGTCGTTGATTTTATAGATGTCGGTATAAATAAAAAACTTACCTGGCCTATATTTAACATTGCGGATTCCTGCATTTCAATAGGACTTGTATTTTTATTTTTATTATTAATTTTTTCAAAAAAGGAGAAGGTAAAAAATGAGTAATATATATGTGCTGTTATTGTTAGGATATACCAGACTCTTCACCGTTATGGGGGGAGGAGATTATATATATAAAACACCGGTATCACTCTTCAATGCTGAAAGCGGGGTAAACTTTTATGCAGGATTCAATGCCAATATTACAAGAGAGAACTGGACAATTCTCACATATGACAAATACGATAATACAGTGGGAGCCATGGGCATATATGGTGATGTTGAACATTATATAAATTATCCTGATCTGCGCATTACTTACAAGAGACAAAGCATGTCATTTGCCCTCAGCTATTTAACATACCTTGATTTTCATTACACATATGATGTTAACAAAAAGGACATGAATTACATAACAACCTCCACAACCTCGGATGACCAGAACGGGCAGCTTAAGCTCCTGGGTGTAAGTGTCGGTTATGAGTACAGAAATTTCAAAGGAGGTATATCACTGAATTATGGACTGGGGAAAAACGACTTTGGAACAGCCACAGTATATAAATTCAATGGCATAGTGCCCTTTCTAATGCTCGGATACGCTGAGCATACCTTCGGACTTACCGCCACATATAACCCAAAATCAAGCTTAAAAAATGACGTGGAATATGACCTTGCCCAGGCAATTTACATCAATGGATACCTTTTCAAGCCCTCTGCACTGGAAGATAAGGTGAATCTATCATTCTTTTACAAATTCATGAACCAAACAAGCCCCTTTTTCAAAAAGCAATTCGGCACATCACTTTCACTTTCGCATACTTTTTTCAACAATCTTTCACTTGAAATCGGAGGAGGGGTGGAAAGTGCATATCAGAGAAGTGATATATTCATTCCGTCATATTATCTCAATCTAAAGCAACCAGTACAACAAAAGGGCTTATTCTCATTTTCGGTAAATTACAGGCCCACATCTTACGGCGTAATTTTTGATGGAGAGTCCGTTCAGGACAGAGAATCTTCAATATTAGTAAAAACAGGCTTTGCTTTCAGAATTTTATAAATGCTGACATGCCTCTTTACAATCCCCCTGTCAGAGAGAATATAAAGGGTGGAGGTACTATTGAGCTTGAGGAAATGCTCGGAGATGACCTGACACCAGCAAAGGTTGCAAGAATATCTTATCTCTCTGACGGTACTGAGGAAGCCAACAAAAAACTGCTAAAAAAGCTCATCGAATTAGGGCATTTTTCTCCATTCGAGCAACAAGTGTTCAGATTTAGAATAGAGAGCATTCCGATGTATATAGGTGAGCAACTGCTGCGCCATAGAATAGCCAGCCCTCTTAAACGTTCATACAGATATACGCATCCTGAAAAAAGGACATCCAATTTAAGCCTCACTGACAAAATAGATTACTGGAATTCCATTGTCCACATTCCTCCGGAGTTTCTAAATCTCAAATCCCAGCACATAGACAAAGTAAATGACTTACTTGAAGACGTGCTTGAGCACTTTGAAGCGAGCCTTGCACTGTACAATAAACTCGTTAAAAGGGGGTTGAGAAAGGAGGCGGCGAGGTGTGTTCTACCTGCAGGCCTCAGGACCAGTCTTTACTGGACTATTAATATGAGATCTCTTATGAATTTTCTGGAACTCCGACTGAACAAAGCTGCCCAATGGGAAATGCGTGAGCTTGCAAAGGCTGTTGCAAGAATTTTAAAAAGAACAGTTCCTCTAACCGCAAATTACTTCCTTGAACAAAAGGGTCTCAATATCCTTTTAACGGATTAATCAGAGGTTCAGGAGCTTTTTTACGGAATTCCCCCATTGGCTTTCCACTCTAACAAAATATATGCCTTTTTTATTTAAAGCAAATGGAAGATTGACTTTATTGCCTTTGAAATAGCCATTATACAGCGTATTCACTTTTCTGCCCATTGCGTCATAAATCCGCACATTCAACCTGCCACTGTAATTTTGTGCAAAATTAATCGAGATACGGCTTCTATTGGACAGTATATTGGTTTCAAGCATTATTTTATTGCTACTGGAAAGCACATTACTCATAAGGTCCGATATATTGATCTGCAGAAATCTATCCCCTCCTATATAAGAGGATACAGAATCTTTTGAGGGTAAAGCCCAGGCAATATTAAAGTTATTTGAGTAAGCAAGAGCAGTCACATAAACTACTCTTTCCCTGCTGAAGACTTTTCTGAGATCAATAACTCCTTCCAAAACCCTGTCCGCACCAACCTGCATTCCGCATTTCATCTTTGTAGTATCAAAAACCGTTACACCATTTTCATCTTTCCAGAGAGCCGTACCTGTTTTGTCTCCCGCAAGGTAATACTGAAATTCTCCTATATAGCCATCTTTGCCCCATGGAGCCTTTCTCATAGCTGAGGGATTTGTAGAAACGAAAATGTACTCCCTCTGAATACTCTGACCGAATTCCGAGGTCTCTGCCAGATAAAGCTGCCTTCCATCAGCATCATAATAATAGTAAAGCTTATTTCCATTGTCTGCTGCAAGCAGTTTGGCACCATTATCAAGTAGGCCATCCATAACAAACACCTTTCGGTTTACAGTATATGTATAATTATCTCCGTTGTTATTATCCCAGCTCTCATTTCCAACACTATCTATGGCATGTATAACATACTCAACCTTTGTGCCGCCGGAGTACTTAGGTATGTATGCCCCGTATAAATCGGAGTCAGGTTGACCATCCGCATCAAAATCATAACTCGAGCCATTATCACAATGCATAACAAGGTCAGCATGATTCCAATTACCGTCGGTACCGTATCTCAAAAGCACACTACTTACCCCTGAGACATCTTTGACATGCCTTGTAACAAGGACACTGTCAGATGAATGAACAACATCGGAAGGATACTGCCACCCCCCCCATATTATTGGGCCTTCACGGTCCCCGGGACCCTGTTCATCTATTTCAACATTACCTCTGCCTCCAAAGAAATAAAGTGTGTAATCACCCGAACGTCCTCCCAATTCAATTTTCTCAGCACCGGAGCCCATCTTCCCGCTGTTATGATATGAAAGACCTGTCCCGGATGCCCATACAAAACAAGCTTTTGCATCATCCGCATTATTGCTGTATCCAGCATAAGACCACCCGTTATTGGTCAGACCATTTACAAAAGACAAATCATATCCGTGTATAAGTGTGGTGTATGCATCAGGCGTTACCCCTGCTTTTGTCCAGTTGTCATAAGATGTATGATAATTGACCTTGATATACGATTTGCCGCGAATAAGTACCACATCTTTGGTAACATTATTCTGTTGGTTTCCGCTGGCATCATATTGTTCCGCAATGTGAAGCACAGCAGTATCTCCTCTTGTCTCACCGCTTATGCTGCACCAGGCATTTTCTGCCTGAGACTCCTCAAATAATCCCGTGTGCCCACCATCGTCATAATCGCCTTCTCCGCCATAATATGAGAATGTATTGCCAATAAGCACGTCTCCATCCCTGTCAAAAACAACAAGGGCTCTCCCTCCTCTCCTGTCAAAAATAGCAAACAATTGCGAATTATAAATGGCATATTCATCAATTCCATCTCCGTCAAAATCTCCATGTTCAACAACAGGTCCGTTAATGTTATTGACATTTTGCAGCCAGGTTGCACCCCTTGCATACATTCCTGCATATCGGGTATGATTCCACAGGTTTTTTCCCCAACCTTCAAGCTGTCCGCCTGGACCTGTGTGCCATGCAGTTTCATACATCATGGACATCAATGTTACCCATCCCATCTTTGCTATTCTGTTATCCTGCACCTGCACCAATTGTCCCCTTGACCATTTCCAGAGATCTTCATAATCTCCACGTATGCCGTTTCCGTTAATATCCGCAAAATTGCCACATCCATAAGCCTGTGTTCCTTTGAAATCGTTGTACCAGT
>JALTEL010000305.1 GCA_027073945.1 Caldifarciminota bacterium
CCTCTATAATTTGTATATTCTTATAAAATTGCTCTGTTATTTCTTTTATTTCAGTATGGTCTTTTAAAATATTATAAACATCAACCAAACCTGAAAGAGTGCCTTTAAGTGCAAGCAAGTCTTTGGCATTAGCTTTATCCATAGCTATTTTTGTTGAAAGTCGTTCCAGATCGAGTATTTTTGTACAGTTTTCTCTGAAAGCAGACAGCACAAGTTGGTTTTTGTAGAAAAATTCAACACCTTCCAGTCTTTTTTCTATTTCACTTCTATCTCTTAACGGATTTAAAATCCATCTTTTTAACATACGAGAACCCATTGCAGTTTTTGTATTACTCAATACTTCCAGCAAAGTGTAATGTTTTGTTCCATCCTGTAAATTCCTGACAAGTTCAAGATTCTTCTGTGTAGATTCATCCAGGAGAAGGAAAGCATCCGTTTTATATACGTTAAAATCTTTTATGTGTGCGAGAATTTTTTTAGATGTATCCGATAAATACTCAAGTATTGTGCCGGCTGAAACAATCTCCGGAGAAACTTCGTTAAGTCCGAAACCTTTCAGGTTTACCGTTCCAAGCTGTCTTTTAAGCTTTTCTCTGCATACATCAATATCATAACTCCAATCTGGATATCGATTAATAACAACCGTTTCCCGTTCATAGAGTATTCTTTTAACGTCTTCATCATTTTCGAAGAGTGATTCTTCTATTATGACCTCTTTTGGCTGAAGACGGTTTAATTCTGCCTTTAAATATTCTTTTTTCTCCTCCTCGTTAAAGGAAACAGCTGAAAATTCAGCGGTTGATAAATCTACATGTGCAACTGATATTTTGTCTTTATACTTACCAATGGAAACAAGATAATTGTTGCTGTTACGCTCTAAAAGCCCTTCATCAATTACCGTTCCCGGGGTTATGACTTCCACAACTTCACGTTTTGCTATGCCGTGTCCTGCCGGAGGTATTTTTGTTTGTTCACAGATAGCAACTTTTTTGCCTTCCTTTAAAAGTTTTAAGATATAATTCTTAGATGCATGGTACGGGATGCCACACATTGGCACTCCGTTTCGCTTAGTAAGGGTTAAATTAAGCAAAGCGGATGCTTCTTTGGCATCTTTTTCGAACATTTCGTAAAAATCACCTAATCTGAAAAATAAAATTGCATCTTGATACTGTGATTTAATCTTTTTGTACTGAATCATCATTGGAGTTGCATTTGTAGACATATTGTTATTATATTATAAGTATAATAGGAGGACAATATGGGAATAGATTCCGTTGATAACGTACCTCCCCCGGTCAGTAATTATGAGGACCAGGTACAAAAGCCCGAACCTGAAAAACCAGAGGACAATAGTACGGATCAGGAAAATGATTCTTCTGTACAGCCTGCAGTTCCAAACGATGATACAGGCTCGACAATAAAACAAATAGCACCTCAGGACGATGAAGAGGGCAACAGTGTTGATCTGCTTGCTTAAAGTCCGGTAGTTTTAAGACCGCTTTATAACTAGTTTTCTAATCCAACTTCCAGACCAAGGGAGAAGGCTTTTCTATTAATATCTACATATTTCGATTTGGTACGCTTTTCTATGGTATTGTACCAATCATTCACGGTAGTTTCTTTAAAACCTAACTGCTTTGCAAGAACTCCAATTAAAATAACATTAACTACCTGACTGTTGCCGAGTTTTTTTGCCATATTTTCCGCCTTAACAGGAGTCTTTTTTATTCCGTACTTTTCAATTCTTTCATGGAGATCTTCCGGATAGAGACTCTTTTTCCCAAGAAGCATGCTACCGGGAACAATTGAATAGTCATTATAGATAAAAGAGCCACCTTTTTTTACCATATACAAATATCTGTATCCTTCAAGTAATTCAAATCCTATAAGGAAATCTGCTTCTCCTTCAGGTATAACAGGAGAATATACCGTTTCCCCGTACCTTATATGGCTTGTAACACTTCCTCCGCGCTGACTCATACCATGTATTTCATTTTTTTTAACATCGTATCCCTTTGAAAGCATAACATCGCAAATTAAATTGGAAGCAAAGAGTATTCCCTGTCCTCCGACACCGCTCAGCATAATATTCGTAGGTTTTTCAGGCATTTTTAGTTCCCCTTTCAACTTGGTAGATTGCATTAAACCTGCAGGTTTCAACACAAATACCACACCCTGTACATGTCTCAGCATCTATTATAACCTGTCCGTCTGTAATAGTAATAGACGGGCATCCTGTAAAAAGGCACGCCTTACACTTTGTGCATTTCTCCTGGTTAATCTGATACGGAGCATTTTTTACAGCCATCGGTATTAGTGCACATGGTGCCTGTGCAACAATAACAGTGGGCTCATTAATCTGAGAATGCATTTCAATGGTTGCTTCAACTTCCTTAAGGGAAAAGGGATT
>JALTEL010000306.1 GCA_027073945.1 Caldifarciminota bacterium
GGTGTTGTTGTTAATCTTATTGGAAGCCTTAAGAAAATCGGCGCAGAATTCCACACGCCCTTTACCATCATTTTTTAACCATTGTGGATCATTAAGTTTTGTTTCCCAGAGTTTGTCATATGCTTCTCGGAGGCTATCCCTATCAATTTTTTTGTACTCTATTACTGGACTTTCTTTGATATCACGGTGTTTTCTTTCAAGGAAAGGACGCTCTGATTCATAGAAAAGAGATGTCTTAAAATGATCACTAGACTGGCTACTAAGGTGAGAAGCAAATGATTCGGCTGATGATAATTCTGAAAAACTAAAGAGAAGTGATTTATGTTCCTTATCGGTTGCAGTGATAAAAACAGCAGGCCTGTTAACCGGAATTCCCGCATGATAGGTCAATCGTTCAGCATCATGTAGAATAATAACTCCATTTGGCCGCAAAAGCATATTTGCAATCTGTAGACACTCTCTACGAGAACGACCATCAACAAGAATAACGTCAAATTGCTGATTAAGCGTTGTGGGATATAACACGTAATCGCGAAACTGCTGGAAACTGCCGTCATTGATTCCATCTTTGAAGGATAAGTTAGGAGCGACATATTTCACTCTGACGTTTTGTAAGCCGCTTTCAACAATCATATCATCGACGATACCGGCCCACTCTTCATTGTGTTCGATTGCCATCCAAGTACTGGATGGATGAAGCAATAAAGGGAAATAGATTGTACTATAGCCACTTCCCCACTCGAAAACATCTATGGCGCTATCAAAAGAACTTAGGAGATCCGAAATTGCCTGATACTCATACTCGGCCATCATCGGGGTTTTACGCATTGGTTTTGTATGAATAGGAGGATCAGTAGTACGATTTGGTTTTATGCATTCAACAAAAACACTCACATCTGGTCGATTATCCAGTTTATCAATACCCTGAATAAGACTATGCCCGGGAAAGCGAGGGCGGACATTTATAAATCCGGCTGCCTTCAGTGCAACCACAAGGGATTCCGCATCATACATATAGCGGTATCCTTGACCATATAACAGATACATGATCCTGTCTGTAAGGGTACTTCCAGGGAATCTGTCTGTTAAGTCCGGATTCTTTTGAGCCAGGAAAGATACATCATTATAGACGTATTTGCGAGCGAAAAGCCTGAAATCTAAAGCGTAAATCCGAAGAATCCCTCCGGGCATAAGCAAGCGGAAACATTCTTTGAATATGGCATCTACTTCATGCTTATGGTAGTGTTCCAAAAAGTGTGAGGAAAAAATCTCTTTGCAGAAACCATCAGGCAATGGAATTCCTTTTGGAATATCGCAACAGATTCTCTCTCCCAATAAGTCAACAGAAATCCAGCCCTTCGGACATTGTTCGCTTACCCCCAGATTTAGTTTGAAAAAACCTTTCATAATTTTCCCCACAATGTGGTCACGCAATTTTGTCGCAGTTGCTTCATCACCTCTACCCTTCGTTGAAGCCGGGATGAGATGGGGGACATTCTATAATCCTCCTGTCAAGAGAAAATATACTCCTTAAGCTGAAGCCAATTTTTTGGACGTTTATTAAAATGATAATATACTGTAATCATAGAAAGTATTTATTATAGCCAATTTGTTACAAAAAATATATCAATAATTATGGGATGTTATATATGTAAATTTTACTAACTCAAGTTTCGGACTTGGATTAACCTCTTGAAAATTAAGTAAAAAGCTATGTCTGCTAGATTCTATGTTTTGTTGCAGTATTAAATAAGAATATATAATGATTAGTAATAGTTTATTAATATATTATACGTTTAATATAGCAACATAAAGCTAATTCGTGTGTTGCATGAAAAAAGTTTTTAATTACAGTCTGGTATATCAACTCCGAAACTTGAGTCTAATATTATACTCAAGTTTCGGACTTGGATTAACCTCTTGAAAATTAAGTAAAAATAGCCATGTCTGCTAAATTCTATTTTTTGTTGCGGTATTCAATAAGAATATATAACTATTAGTAATAGTTTGTTAATATATTATATGTTTAATATAGCAACATAAAGCTAATTCGTGTGTTGCATTAAAAAAGTCTTTAATTACAGGGTGATATATCAACTCCGAAACTTGAGTATTATAGCAATTTCAAAATCTTAAGAAAAAATTTGTAGAAGTCTGATGCCAAATTTATTATCACTCTCTAATCCAGCAACTTGTGTGCCATAAAAAACGAGCAGTTAAATAGATTGGAGATTTGGTCCAATAACCCACTAAAAGAAGTGTATATTTTGGGATTAAAGTACTTTGGGATAATATTTAGAGATAGGTAAAAGGCCAGAATTTTGACACAGAGAAAGGCAAAAATGACCCATACTACTCCAAAAGCCGGCCGGGGATCTGCTTAACTCTACGC
>JALTEL010000307.1 GCA_027073945.1 Caldifarciminota bacterium
GCAATACACGGTATTATACTAAAAATTCAGAGTGGCAAATTTTATTTCAAAAGTTTATATTTTTTTAGATAGAATCTTGCCATTTCAGCATACCCGCTCTCTGGGTTTTGTTTCACAACGCTCAATAATAAAGCTCTTGCAAGTTTTTTATCCTTTAACTTTTTAAAAGCAATTTTGGCAGCCTCTACTTTTGAAAAATATACAAGGCTTCCTTTCTCTTTGCTCAAATTTTCCACTGAAAGTTTGTATTGCTTACTATTTTCATAACATAATCCTGCAAAATAAAATTTATGTCTGTATGGTATCTCATCTACGGAATCACATTTTCTTGCCATATAAAGCCTGAAAACAGTTAGAAAATTTGCTGTTTCAGATGAATCTTTCAACTCCGCAAAAATACAAAGATAAAAAAGTGCATTATTGTATAGAGTGTCCTTCGGTGAAAGTTTGATGTATGATTTAAACAGGGAATCTGCCCCTTTTATATTTCCACTTTGAAGAGATTCAATCGCTCGCGAGTAATAAGAAGGTGTCTTTAATAAAAGGGATATTAGCAGGAATATCAAAGCCCAATCTCGCTGCTTATACTCCTCATCGCATCAAGGGATAACTGCAGGAATTCGTCGAGCTCAAGTCCAATGTCCCTACATGCTTTCATCTGCTCTCTGCTTGCCCCTTGTGCAAAGCGCTTCTCTTTGAATCGTTTCTTCAAAAAAACAATATCAAGTCCTTTTAAAGAGTGAGATGGGTGCATAAGAGCACACGCCACAATAAAACCGGTAACAGGGTCTGCCGCATATATGGCTTTCTCCATATTTGTAATTCTCGTTTTTTTATCGCAATGTGCCAGTATAGCATCAAGAATGTCCCTGTCCTTAAACCCCATATCACTTAAAAGCTCCACACTTTTCTTACCATGAAGCTCGGGTTTGTCATAGGTCATATCATAGTCTATATCGTGCAGTATGCCGGCTATTTCCCATTTTTTCTCATCCTCACCCAACTTTTTTGCCAGGGCTTTCATTACTGCCCCGGTTGCAAGCATGTGCTTGATAAGATTCTTCTTTTTTACAAATTTTTTCACAAGCGAAACTGCTTCCTCTCTTTCCATTGTCAAACCTCCATTTGTTGATACTCAATTTTAATCTATCTTGTATATACAATCAATTTTTAACACAATATTAAACAAACCTGTTTGTGTAATATTTAATATAATAGTTGCTGAGAGAGTTCGTAAGCATAGGCCGTATCATACTCTTAGCAGAAACACGCTTTTTTATAAGCTCAATATAAATTTCGGGATTTCTAATATTATCACCCACGAATAGAGCGCCTTCCAATCTGTCGTTTTTTAGTACTACTTTCGCGTAATTTCCATTAAAAATTCTTATGTACGGACTCTCTCTTTTGCTGTCTCCAGCACTAAAGACTGTTTTCCCTCCAATCGTCAGTATATTTGACATAATCTCCCCTGAGTACTTGAAGGAGAGCCTTTGCATATTATACGCCGCAATCTTACCCTGCATAACTGCAGCTGGCCTAATCGGATGGAGTTTCTTCATACCTGTCAGCATATCATCCGTTTCTGCTACATCTCCTGCTGCAAAGATATCCTCTTTATTGGTTCTAAGGTAAGTATCAACAGGTATGCCTGTTTCTCTTGATATCCCTGAGCCTGAGAGAAAATCAATAGATGGAATAACCCCTTTGCCGAATACAACACAGCATCCTTCTACATCCGTTCCATCTGTGAGTATTGCATTGATTGAATCCGGGGCACAGTCTATGCTTCTGACGCTCTGGCCTTTTATTATCCGCACTCCCTTGTTCTGCAAATGTGTTTCAATCAGCTTTGACGCTTGTTTATCGAGTATGCTTGAAAGTACTTTATCTGAAGACACAATGTAAATGAGATTCATTCCTTGCATTCTCAGAGCTTCTCCTATTTCCATATTGACCAAGCCTGCTCCAGCAAGTATGACATTTGAGGAATGCGTATGCTTTATAAAGTACTTTATCCTTTCAATATCCCCAATGTCCTTCACGCATGTCCAGCGTCTGCATTTTTTAAGACCTTCAATCGGTGGTACGTATGGCACAGAGCCACTTGCAATGAGCAATTTATCAAAATGTATATCTCTACCTCTTTCTGTTGTGACAGATTTGTTATCTGCATCTATTTTTACAACTTTTGCATCTTTTATATAGTTTATGCTCACAGTGAGCATAATTTGCGCATCTTCAAAGCTCAGGAGACCGGAGAGTATATACGGGAGCACCATTCTGCTATACGGTAATGTCTTTTCACTGGAAATGAGGGTTATGTCTCGCACATTTGAGAATCTTATCAAATGTCGCACACATGTTAAGCCAGCTGCACCAGCACCTATGATAACATATTTCATAGACCGTTGTGGATTGATTTAATAACCTTTAACAATAGAATCTATGGAAAGCAGGGTTTTGAGCAGATCCGATAACAAAGGCAGAGGCAGCATACTTGCTGCATCTGAAAGTGCATCCCTGGGGTTTGGATGCGTTTCTATAAATATTCCATCTATACCTGCTGCAACTCCCGCCCTTGCCAGAGCAGGGACAAATTCCGGCCTTCCGCCGCGCGGGTCCCTGGAGGGGATTCCGTATACCCTTACGGTATGCGTTACATCAAATATAACGGGATAGCCAGTACCCCTCATAATCTGGAATCCTCTCATATCAACAACAAGATTGTGATACCCAAAAAAATTGCCCCGTTCAGTTAGTAAAATATTTCGGTTATTTGCATATTCGATTTTTCCTATTATATTTTTCACATCCTCTGGAGCAAGGAACTGACCTTTCTTGACATTTACAACCCTGCCGGAAGCTGCAACCTTCAATGCAAGTTTTGTCTGCATCGAAAGAAATGCGGGAATCTGTATTACATCAAGCACATCTTTAACAATATCCACCTCCTCGGGATAATGCACATCGGAAAGTACAGGAATATTGAAAGTAGTCTTAACACGTTCAAGTATCTTTATACCCTGCTCAGCTCCAGGGCCATAGTAATTATCGACAGATGACCTGTTGTCCTTGGCATAAGAAGATTTAAATATAAATCCTATATTTAAATCCTCACATATTCTTTTAATCCTCTCGGCTGTTTCCATAACTAATTTTTCATTTTCTATAACGCAGGGGCCGGCAATTAAGGCAATTTTCTTGTTCCCCCCTATTTCAACATTGCCTGCTTTAATAATTTTTGTTTTCTTAAGCATTATCTTCCCTCCTTTAGGGAGAAAATCAGTTCTTCCTTGACACTATCTGGCATATTGAGGTTTTTAATACCTTCAACTGTTTTACCAATGTCGTAGTGCGTTTTCTTAAAGCTGATGTCCCCGTCTTCAACAACAACGTAAGCCGCTCTATTATCCCCGGTTTTTGGGAAACCAACAGAACCAGGATTAACCAGCAAAGTACTCTTATTCAACACAAAATTCATCTGTATATGAGAATGCCCAAAAAATAAAACGCCTTTGGGCACACCCTCCATTTCTTTTCGAATTATATTATCGGGAAGATATGGAGCGACAAATCCATACAGAGGGTTCTTAAAAGAGCCATGCACAAATGTATAAGAGATACCGTCTATCACAAGGCTGTATTTTTTAGGAAGAGTCTTCAAATATTCAATATTTTCAATACTGATTTTATCGTAGGTCGCTTTCCTGGAGGCCATTGTACTCGCAAGATACTCTTTGGAACAGCCACAATCACCGCCAGTCGCAAGACTGAAATCATGATTGCCCTGAATTGTGAGATCTGATATTTCCCTTATTTTGTTGATAACCTTCTCTGGAAATGGACCATAGTCCACAAGGTCTCCAAGGCATATTAACTTATCAAAATAGTACTCGCGCTCTAAAACGGCCATAAGGGCCGGATAATTGGCATGTATATCGGATACAATAAGCACTCTCATTTATTCCCACTCAATGGTTGCAGGGGGTTTTGTGGTAATATCATAAACCACCCTGTTAACTCCTGCAACTTCATTTACTATTCTGCTTGACATTCTGTCCAGCACACTATAATCTAGCTTGGACCAATCACATGTCATGCCGTCAATTGAATCGACTGCCCTTATAACACAAACGTTCTCATAACTCCTTGTATCGCCTTTAACGCCTACCGTTTTTACAGGAAGAAGTATTGGAAAAGCCTGCCATATCTTATTGTAAATGCCAGACTTTTTAAGTTCATGCTCAATCAGGGAATCAATGTGCTGCAGTATAGCAATTCCATCTTGCGAGACCTCTCCTATTATTCTTATTGCAAAACCAGGCCCGGGAAAAGGATGCTGATATAAAATCTCATCGGGAACTCCGATTATCTGTCCAATGATTCTAACTTCATCTTTGAATAATTTTTTAAAAGGCTCTAACAGCTTCAGGTTAAAATTATCAGGCAGGCCTCCGACATTGTGATGACTCTTAATAACCTTTGCCGTTCCAATTGTTCCGCCGGATTCTATAATATCAGGATACAGCGTTCCCTGCGCGAGAAAACTTATGTCTTTCCCTGTATTTTTTATTTCCTCAGTAAACAGATCAATAAAGGTTCTGCCTATAATTTTTCTTTTCTTTTCTGGGTCCTTAATGCCTTTCAATCTATTGATAAACAGCGCACTTTCATCTCTCAACCTGAGATTTGAGAAAAAACCGAAGTGTCTCTCTATCATCTTTGCAGCGTTGGATTTTAAGAGTCCAGTGTTAATAAATACAGGATAAATCTTTTTCTCATCTATTGTACGGGCCAAAAGATATGCAAGCGTTGAAGAATCAACTCCTCCAGAAAGTGCAAGCATTACATATCCATTTCCAACGGTATTTTCAATCTCATATTTCAATGTGTTTACATAATCATTCATATCCCAATTTTTCCCCAATTTTGCTATTTTAAACAGAAAATTGGAAAGGAATTTCTTTCCCTCTTCGGTATGCCTGACTTCCGGGTGAAATTGTAAACCATATATTTTTTTGCTCTTGTGCTTTATTACAGCATATGGCGAATTACTGGAGCTGGCTACTACAACTAACGAAGGTGGAAGTTTAACTGCTTTATCTTTATGACTCATCCACACCTTTTTAGACAGATCAACACCATCAAAGATTTCATCCTCCTTTACTTTCCGTAATGCTGCAGGCCCAAATTCCATTTTGGTACTTTGTTGTACTTCTCCACCACTTAAATAAACTATTAATTGGAGCCCATAGCATATACCAAGTACAGGAATATCCCCTTCCACAACTTTTCTGTCAATGAACAGAGCATTGTCCTGATTAACATTATAAGGCCCCCCTGATAGGATAATTGCAGATGTATCAGTGAGTATCCGGTCTGTTTCATCTGGTTTTACTATTTCACTGTACAGGCCTATTTCTCTGACCTTTCTCCAGATTAACTGTGTATATTGGGAACCAAAGTCAACAACAGCGACTTTCTTTATTTTAATATCCGCTTCTTGCATAGACATTTTAAAATTTTAAAGTATAACTAACGAAATTCAAAAATATTCTTCTTTTAACGTGTATTTCCCCTATCAGGTTGTATTCAGAGCATGCCAAGGAATTTGGAATGCTCTATGCTGGACTCCGAAATGTAAAAGAGTCTGTATGTAATTATCAAAAGAGGTGCCAATGTATACAGTAAATAGGGATGAAAAACTTTCCAGTACACAACATCAGCACTACCGGATATCCAGAAAGCAACAATAGCAGAAAGTACGGAGAGCTTGAAGTAAAAAAGTCTGTTTGAGCCGATATCCATCAAAAGCCTTTTGAGTTCAATGACAAATGTACGGTAAAATAGCAATATAATGCCAAAAAAACCAAGTAAGCCTTCTCCGATCCAGAAGTGGAGAATGATATTGTGGGGAGAATCAAGGCCAAATGAAAAAGGGTATAAAAAGAATTGAGCAGGACCAGCACCCAAGAAAAAATGAATAACATTATGGAATAGGAACTTAATGGTATACTTTGCCATGAGAACTCTTAAAAAAAAGCTGATATCACCAGAAAATACGCTCTCCATTCTCATAGCAAGCAAACTTGATTTTAATATAACAAAAACAGCAGACGCCACAAATACCAGTGAAGATATAGATATGCTCATCAATGTGTATATTTCCCCCTTTCTTTTGCCTACCCTGATAAAATGCATAATAAGAAAGAACCATACTGCAATTGCAAAACTCAAAAAGGCGTTCCTTGAGACTGATCTTCCCATTGCAACAAAGGCAATAATCATAAAAACAAGACTGGTAATTTTTACAAGTTTATTTTTATAAAAGAAATAAACTCCTAAAAAAAGAAAAAAGCTAAGAGCCGCAAAAACTCCAAGCTCGTTCGGCCCCATAAATATCCCACTGTATCTTGCAACCCACATGGAAATTACCGGGTTTCTGAAATAGAATGGAGTTAGCAAGAGCAATGCACTGATAATAATGTAGAACGGGAAGATAAAACTTATGACTCCTAACATATTTTCGGTTGAAAGCATAAATATCTCCGAGGAAAAGAAAAGCGTCAAATATCCTATCCACCATAGGTAATATGATTTTGAATATTTAATTACCGGTAATGACAATATTGCGCCTGCAAATATAAATATGAGAGGGAGCCTCATGGGATTTTTATCTATTTTTTCCTTGTGCTCAAATGTCCTGTAAAGAAAAACAAATGGCCCTACAAAAAGTGTGAGTATTAAAAAGATATTTATCCACAAATGCATATCCTTGCTCGGAAACATTTGCACAAGTAAAACTCTTGAATGGGGAAACACGGCGAGAGCTATAAAAACTATACCAGTTAATATCTTAATCGTATCTTTTGTACTGAAGCTCACTACTCTTTACTAAAAGGATGCTTAAGGGCTTTTGTAAGCATTAACTTAATTTCCGAGAGCTCCTCGGATTTTTCAAAACCTGCGAGTACAAACAAATAAAGCATGTATAAAAATACAATACCGAATACACTTACAAGTACAATTAATTTTCTCTTCGGCCATGACCTTCTATCAGGCGGAGTAGCCTTGTAAATAACTTGAAGCGTAGGAGTGTCCTTTTTTTCGAGTATTTTAGCCTTTTCATCTTCTTCACGCAACAGAACAAGCAATTCATCATCGATTGTGAGCTCCCTTTTTAACTCAAGATATCTGTACAGTATATCGGGTATGCCTTTAAGCGCTGGTCTGGATGTTATAGGGTCATTTTTGCCATTCCAGATTTTTTCTTTTTCCTCATAAATAGCCTTTATTTGTTTCCTCATATTTTTTACCTGAGTGGAGTTCTCTCCGTATAAACTCAAAAGATAGTTCAACATAATCTTTTTTTCTTCTATTTTAGCTTCTATTTTAGCACTGTTTGTAATATAGAGCTCCATTTCCTGATCAATATCAAATACGCCATGTCTTTTTTGAAACTCCTTTAAGGTATCTTCATAAGCTTTAAGATTTTTATTTACTTCGCTAATCCTTTTGTCCAAGAAGATCCTTGTCCTTTTACCCTTGGTCATAATAAGCTCTTTATTTATTCTATCAAGCTCTCTGACAAGTGCATTTGCCACATCCGCAGCTCTCTGTTTATTCCTATCCGTATAATACACTTTAACAAAACCGGTTACAGAAACTTTTGTCTTTATCCTCTTTGAGAATTTAAGGATAAGATCGTCTCTGTACTTTGCCTTTATCACAGTGTCAAGCCTGAATGTATCAATGACATTTACAAGCACAGCTCTGCTGGTTATCAGATCATTATAGATATCCGACGGCGTAACGGCCATCCCTCCCAGCATTTGCAGGAACCCTCCGGCACTTGCACCTATACCTGTTGAGGAGCCAAAGTCCATCCCGATACCTTCTACAACAGGTATAAAACATGTGTTTGCAGTATATTTGGTATGCAATATAAAACTCACTGCAATTGAAAGAGCAGCAGATACCAGTATTAATAAAATTATCTTTCTTCTGCTTTTTATTAAGTATTTAATGTAATACATCTTATGCTCCTTGTACAAATTTATATTTTAATGCACTTCAATTGTAAATCAAAACAACTGCTCTGTTTCTTTTGTAAGTTATATTTGTTATTTGATGGGTAAAGTCCGTGACATCTGGCTATCTTCTTGACTATATATGTATATTGCCTGAAAATATTAATCTACAAGAGGTGTAAAATGGAAAGTTTAAAAAACAAGATTAAAGAAAAGCGTATCACGGTTGGCATATTGGGGCTTGGATATGTTGGACTTCCGCTTGCCGTAGAGTTTGCAAAGGCAGGCTTCAGCACAATTGGCTTTGACATAGATGCAGCAAAAATCAAAGATATTCAGGACGGTCATTCATATATAAACGATGTAAGCGATGAAACGCTTAAAACTGTTCAAAGCAATGGGAAATTCATTGTATCAAATGATAAATCCATTATAAAAGATATGGATGCGGTGATAGTTTCCGTCCCCACACCACTTTCCAAGACAAAGGACCCCGACCTGAGCTTTGTAATAAGCGCAACAGAAATGATAAAAAAGAATCTGCGTAACTTCCACATAATATCTTTTGAAAGTACTACCTACCCGGGTACAACCGAAGAGATTATAAGGCCCATTTTAGAAGAAACAGGCCTCAGAGCAGGAACTGATTTTTTTCTCGCATTTTCCCCGGAAAGAATAGACCCAGGGAACAGTCAATACAATGTTCATAATACCCCTAAATTAGTTGGAGGTATTGACCCCTTATCCACAGATATAGTTGCACTGGTGTATGAGGGCGCCATTCAGCATGTGATAAGAGTTAGCTCTTCAAAAGTTGCTGAAACTGCAAAATTACTTGAAAATACTTTTAGAAGCATTAATATCGGTCTTGCCAATGAGGTAGCAATTATGTGCAACATACTTGGCATTGATTCCTGGGAGGTAATCAATGCAGCAAGCACAAAACCTTTCGGTTTTATGAAATTCTACCCCGGGCCCGGGATAGGTGGGCACTGCATACCAATTGACCCCGTATACCTATCCTGGAAAATGAAAACCCTGAATTATACTGCAAGATTTATTGAGCTTGCAACGGATATCAATGCATACATGCCCAGATATGTTGTCTCCAGAATTCAAGATGCCTTGAATGAAAAGGAAAAGAGCATAAAAGGCTCGCATATACTCATCCTGGGGGTTACATACAAAAAGGATATAGATGATCTTAGAGAATCTCCTGTCATTGATATAATAACTCTACTTGAACAAAAAGGTGCAAAAGTAGAGTTTTATGACCCATATGTCAACGAAATAGAAATAAGCGGGCTTATAAAAGAGAGTATCCGGTTTTCAATCGAGACTTTGCAAAATTTCGATATCGTTGTGCTCGGAACCGACCACACAGCATTTGATTATAATTCAGTATACAAACACGCCGCATATATATTCGACACAAGAAATGCATTCAGGAATGCCGGTATAAAAGACAATACCGGGAAAATAGTGGTAATATAATGATATTTCTGTTCTTTTTGGTAGCCTTTAATCTCCCTGACAGTTTATTAAACAGCAAAAGCAATACAGCTTCGCCTACTCCTGAGAGACCAAAATATATGCACAGTAGTGCGACACACGACACTTTGACTTCTGTTGTTGAAAAATTCTTTGAGGATATAACAGGGGAAAAACTCAAACAGGTAGGGTATGCGTTTTTCCAGCCAAGAGAAATACCCGAACTGCCCGTTGGTATCCCAAAAGGCTATACTCTGGGACCAGGTGATGAAATTATCATATATTTCTCAGGTGAATTGAGTAATGTTTTAAGGCTTAAGATTAACAGGGAAGGGCAGATCTTTGTCCCTGATGTTGGGATTATAAATCTGTGGGGGCTTGATTTTGACAAAGCCAGAGAAAGGATACAACAGTCAATACATAAAAAGCTGAATAACGTAAAAATAAATGTTTCCATGGGGAATCTGAGAGGAGTGAGAGTATACATAACAGGCCATGTTTATAGACCCGGTCCCTATATTGTACCAGCAACATTCTCTTGCATTGACGCACTCTCTCTTGCTGGCGGCCCTGACAAAGGGGGAACGCTAAGACACATAAAAATTATACATACAAATGGCAGCTCAGATATCATTGACCTCTATACCTTTTTGCTCAATGGGAAGCCTGTTCACATGCAGAGTCTAAAACAGGGAGACATTATTTATGTCGGTCCTGCAGGCAGTTTTGTGGCAATTACAGGTAATGTGAAAATGCCAGGTATCTATGAAATAAAAGACTCGGAGACATTGGGGGAGCTATTATCTTCTCGTGGCACCCTGCCTTTTATTCAGGAAAGAGTTGTAATAAGACGACTTGTTGAAGACAGCAGCATTGTAATTGAATTGAATTTTAAAGACCTGCATAAATTTAAACTTAAAAACGGCGATGTTATAAGCATCCCCGCACTTACTCCAGTTGTAACATCATACGTAAAGATCTCGGGAAATGTTATAAAACCCGGGGTGTACCAGTTCACACAGGGAGAGAGTTTGAAAGAATTAATTTCCAAAGCTGGCAGTTTCAGATATACTCCAGATACCACGATTTTTATTTACAGATATAAAAACGATTATAAGAGAGTTTTACTCAAGGTAAAAACCCAAAATACACATGGTTTTAGACTAAAATCCTGCGATTCTGTTGTTGTATTCTCTTTTAAAGAGCTACATCCTGTTAAACCCGTGAGTATAACCGGTGAAGTACGAAGCTCTGTAAATATTGCATATATTGATTCCATGTCTATTGCCGATATTTTGCGCCTATCACATCCCAAACCGGATGCCGAGAAAAGATTCGTTCTATTGCTCAGAAAGGATATAACATCTAAAATAAAACACAGTGAGTTCTCAAGTACTTTTCTTAATCCCGGAGACATGATTTACGTTTTAAAGGATACCCTCTCCAGCAATAAAATAAAGGTTATACTGAAAGGTGAAGTTAAATACCCTGGGACGTATGTTTTACCCAAGGGCAGTTCCATTCAAAAATTGATTGGACTTGCCGGGGGCACACTTTCAGATGCCTATCTGAGGGGCTCATTTATAAAACGGATTGGTATTAATCAGGTAAACAGAAATAACGCTGAGAAAATAGCACAGTCCTATGCAATCTCTTCTTTTTCGTTTGACAGCATTCCATCTGTATCTGCTGCTCAACTTTCTGCTATCAAGGGATTGAATATGACTGATATAATATCATTTAAAAATTCTGACGAATTTCTCAGGACAAAGCTTTTCAAGAATGTAACTGTGCGCATTCCCTCAAAACCTCTGTACGTTACAGTATCCGGAGCTGTGCAACGACCGTTTGTCCTTAAATACTCCGGTAAAAAAAGCGGATACGCCTATCTCTCTCACATTCCACTGGTTCAAAATGCAGATAGAAAAAGTACTTATATTGTTTCCTACAACGGATACATAAAAGGCGCAGCCAATGAGGTATACCCGGGAGATATTATAGTTGTTCCATACAGAAAAAAGGTCTCAACATGGTATAACGTAAAACAAATAAGTTCTGTACTTTACCAAATGACAATTGCTTTACTGGCCGTTTATCAGGTATACAGATGGAGATAAAAAGCAAAGCTCTGTCTCTTCATATCACTGCATTTATTATGCTGGAGATAGTTGTATCTGTGTATACCCTTCTGTGTCCAAAGATATACAGAGTGGAAGCAACAATTCTTTCTCCAGAAGCTCAATCACCTGCTCCATCAATTTCTACGCCTTATGGAACTTTTCCCGCCAAAATAAGCGGCACGGGACAGGTCTCGTCACAGGCAATTCTTGCTCTCTTAAACAGCAGAAGGCTTGCCACAATGGTTGTAGACAAATTTAAATTAGATAGCATATACAAGACAAAAAACAAAATTATGGCTGGTGTGAAATTTAAAAAAAATTTCACACCAGCGTATCAGCAGGAAAATGGTGTTATAATACTTGATTTTATGACAAAAGACCCAGGATTAGGAGTAAAAATCCTGAATTTTATTCTGAGTTCTCTCGATTCCTTGAACACTACAATTAAATTAACAACAACAAGGCCCATCGTAAAGGTGATTGACAAACCCATTATACCTGCAAAAAAGTACAAGCCCCACCTATCAATAAATCTTATACTGGGATTTTTGATATTTTTATCCATTGAATTCGTATACTTTTCGCTTCTGGAAATCAGAAAAATCATCTGAATGAAAAAACGGCCTCTTGTTAATACCTTTATAGCAGGTATAGCAATTCTAATTCTGAATGTTTTCACAGGTATTGTAACAGCCAGGGTACTCGGGCCTTCAGGTAAAGGTATGCTACGCACTCTTATAATATGGCCAACCATTTTCGCAAATTTCAGCATACTGGGATTGCAAGAATCTCTTGTATATTATTTTAAAAAGAATATATTACAAAGAAAAGTAGTTTACTCAACAGTATTTTACTTTATGCTACTTTCTTCGATTTTATTTGGTGTTGTGTTCTTTATAATTCATCCTATCCTTTTAAAATCAAGCGGTATTTCTCATCATGCTATTTTTGTCATTTTTATTGCATCCTATCTGCCGGTTTATGCAATGACTCAGGCAGGTATATCGCTTATTCAGGCAAAAGAACAATTTATAAAATACAATGTACTGAGACTTTTACCTCCATCCGGGTACCTTATATTTTTATTGGTTTTCATCAATCATTTAACTCCTGCAATATGCATGAAATTGCTGCTTGTTTCTAACTATATTACCGTGATTATTGTATTATTTATAACATCCCTTCCAAAAATCAATTTTCTATCTTTAAACGAGATTAAAAAAATCACATACTATGGTATAAAAGCACATCTCGCAAACTTCATAAGTGGGTTAAATCTTCAGGAAGATCAGGCAATAATTTCTATAATTGGATTGCCTTCTATGCTGGGACTTTATTCCGTAGCCTCATCAGCTGCCAGAATCGGACATATATTACCTATTGCGGCTGGAATTGTCTTTTTTCCGAAATTCTCCGGTCAGGAAACTCAAATCAAAAAGGCAACCCTGTATAAAAATACAAGATTCATTTTATTATTCACAATAATAAGCGCATTTATATTTATCATACTGGCAAAACCGATAATACTATTTCTGTTTGGGGGAAAGTTTTTGCTTTCTGTGAACATTGCACAAGTGCTGTACCTTACTTCAATACCTGTTACAATAATATACATGCTATCTGCCGCATTTAAATCCGAGGGGATGCCTGAGTTTGCTCTACTTGCCGAAATTTTTCTCATGCTGGGTATTGGCTCAGTAGGCACATATCTTTTTTTTCTGCATGGACTTCTTGGCCTGTCTCTGGGCGTTTTAATATCCTACACCCTCTCAGCCGGTTATCTGCTTTTTATGGGCAAAAAGAAAATGGGGATTTCACTTAAAAAACTCATGATCCCCATAAAAAACGATTTTACAGGACTGTGGGAAAAGAATATTTAAAACAGAACCTACCTGGTGTTATAATTATATTTTTAGTAAGTCTGTCTCTGCTGTTGTTTATGTATACCAGGCATTTTCCTCTGTTACATGGCATACTATTTTTTTCCCTTACATTTATGTCCTATGCCGTGATAAAATCAGCCATTTATGATATTTACTCTCCCTTTTTCTTTACCTCTGTTTTGTATCTTGTATATTTCAGCCTAATGCCCGCATTTAACATTTATATTGAAGGCTTTCTCTCTGTTCAGAGGAATCTCCTTTTGTATTTTATAACCGGCATACTAATCTTTATCATAGGATTTTTATTTTTTTCATTAGGTTACTTTAGTTTTGGCAATATGCTGAAAGAAAGGGCCGGAAGGCTAAAATTTCCTGTCTTAAGACCTGGGAAAACTCTGTTTATAGTGTCAATAGTCCTGGAATTTATCGGAATCTTGAGCTTTTATCTATGGACAAGAAAAACGGGTATCTCATTCTTCATAATCAATCCGTTTAATCTAACAAACTATTATATCAAACTCTCGCACATGCCTGTAAAAAGCACTGCTTACTTATCTCTGCCATTATTATTTGTGATAACCTCCAACCTTATCATGCTGGAATACAGAATAAACGGGTATATAAAAAAATTCTTCTGGATAAATTTTATACTGTTAAGCCTGGTTATTTTCTCAAAAGGCACCCGATATATTGGACTTATATTCTGGGGAAGCACAATTTTATTTTACATAATAAGGCACAGAGGTAAAGTGAACAAGTTGCTTATTGCAAGTATTGCGGTAATTTTAGTGTTTGCATTTGTGGTAATAGCTTATCTGCGGGGCATGCAATACCTTAACTTAATAAGACTTAATCCGGATTTTTTCTATAAGCTTTTTCTTTCTTCTCTGTCCATATTCACACCGTATATAAAGGTAATAAAGTCCATACCTGCTCAATTTCATTACTTTTTAGGCGAATCTCTCTATTATATATTTGTACTTCCTATCCCAAGAGTTTTGTGGCCGGATAAACCATACTCCAGATACATGCTGACTCTCTGGCATATAACGGGAGGTAAGGATTTCGGATATGCAATACCAAATATAGGGGAAATGTATGCTAATGCCGGCATACCAGGTGTTATGCTGGGTATGGGCATTACGGGTTTTGCACTTAGATTTATATATGAAACATTCAAACTAAACAGAGATAATATTATTGTTTTGATTTTTTATACTATCTTCTATTTCTTTCTCTTCCAGATTATATCAAGAGGATTTTTTGCTCAGATATTTGTTGAATTTCTGTACCTCTTCTTTCCAGTTTTATTGCTATTTTTAATAGCTGTTCTTCAGAAAAAATCAAATAATGCCATACGATAGAATAATAGTGGCACATCCGGGCACTCAACATTCATACCATATTGCCGCAGCACTGAAGAGATACGGAATGCTCTATAAGTTTATCACCAATTACTATTACAAACCCAATAAATTCCCATATAATTTTATGGAAACAATGCCTTTTATAAGGAAATATATAAAGACAAAATCAGAAAGGCGTAGGTCCAAGGACATTAAAGAAACAGATGTAATTGACGTTAATCCTTATAATGAATTGCCCCTTATTTTGTTTAAAAAAATAGGAACAAAAAAAATGAGAGATGATTATATGTATCTCTCACATAGATTTTTCGAAAAATTTGTGTCATCCTATGCAAAAAAGCACCAGGTTCATGCAGTTGTTGCCTATGATACTGCTTCATACAATGTGTTCAAATCTTTAAAACACAGTAAAATTAAAAAAGTGCTCGATTTTTCCCATCCGCATGTACAGGGGTTCAAAATACTACAGGATGAAGCTGCATTTAACCCTGAATATGCATATCTGATTGACGCACCAAAAATCAAAGGAGTTATTGAAAAATGTCTTGCTGAAGAACAACTCGCTGATTATATACTGGTGGCATCCAATTTCAGCAAACAATGTCTTATAAAAGACGGGGTGAAAGCAAATCGGATATTCATAGTACCCTATGGAGTAGACCTTTCAAGATTTTATCCCGGGACCAAGCACAGAGAGAAAAATGAAAAATTAAAGCTGTTATTTGTCGGCCAGATCACTCAAAGAAAGGGTATTTCTTATTTGATTGAATCTTTTAATGCTCTAAAATCTCAAAATGTGGAATTACATATTACAGGTGGATTATTCCAGGGTTATAAGATACCCGAGTTTTTAAAAGGTGATAGAATATACTACACAGGACGTGTTGTGGATGCTGAACTTCCCGCGGTTTACAGAAATGCAGATATCTTTGTACTTCCGAGCCTTGTAGAGGGCTTTGGCCTTGTGCTCCTTGAGGCAATGGCAAGCGGACTGCCTGTTATAACTACTCCTAACAGCGGAGGACCCGATATTATTGAAAATGGAAAGGAAGGGTTTATTGTTCCCGTAAGAAATGTTTCAGCGCTTGTTGAACGTATCAGGTTTTTACTGAATAACCCTGATAAAAGAGAAGAAATGGGACGTGCCGCCAGAAAAAAAGCCGAGCAGTATTCATGGAAAACCTATGAGGGAAAAATTGGCAAATTTTTCAGATATTTAACAGGAAAAACAGTATGAATCTATTAGAGGCAAAAAATGCTTTCATAACATATATTTTACAGGAGAGAGGATATTCCCTTAATACTGCCAGAGCCTATGAAAGTGATCTTGATAAACTTATTCCCATGTGGGGTGACAACACTGACATTGAAGATATCACTTTCAAAATGCTTCGGGATTTTGTTCATATCGCCTCTTCCTATGGTTTAGCAGCTTCCACACAAGAACGCCTGATTTCCTCGCTTCGTTCTTTTTTCGACTTCTGTGTGGAGGAACTAAACCTGACTGAAAATCCTGCAAAGCTGTTAAAACTTCCTAAAAAGAAAAAAAGAATACCGGATTACCTTACATTGAGCGAGATTAATAGACTTTTAAATGCTGTTCCCATTAATTCTCCACTTGAGATGAGAAATAGGGCAATGCTTGAGCTTCTATATGCAACAGGTATAAGACTTTCTGAATTGCTGGGAATTGTCATGATGAACATTGATATTGATGAGTCCATTTTAAAAGTAATGGGAAAAGGTTCGAAAGAACGTATAGTACCATTCGGAAACTCTGCAAAGCGCTATTTAATAATGTATATAAGAGAAGCACGACCTGCTATTATGAAAAAACGCAGAACCAATTACCTATTCTTAAATAGATTTGGGGAGAAGCTATCAAGAACAGGTGTATGGAAAATTTTAAAGCAATACGCTATAAAAGCAGGGATAAAAAAGAATTTACATCCTCATGTAATCAGGCACACATTTGCCACACATATGCTTGAAAATGGGTGTGACCTTCGTACACTCCAGATACTGCTGGGCCATTCCTCAATTATAACCACACAAATTTACACACATCTGAATTTAAGCCATATAAAAGACGTTTATTCGAGAGCGCACCCCAGAGCCTGAGCCATTTTCCGGGCAATGTTTTTGTAATTATACTCAGGGAGCGCCTTTGGTACGTGTGTATATAACTTTTCACTTTTCCATAAATCAAAGATGCTTTCAATTTTGGCAGCTATCTCCAGAGGACTTTCGGGTTCAGCTACAATACACGGTTGTCTTTCCACGAAATCTTTTAACCATCCTTCTGGAACAATAGCAAAAACCGGCCTTTTATATGCAAAAATCTCAAACACCTTGCTGGTAGAAACAAGGTCATATCTTTTGCCCTTTGTTGAGAGTAAAACAAGCACATCGCTTTTGTTAATTATCGAGAGCGTATTCTTAAAATCAATGTATGGAAGAGAAATAATAGAGTTATCCTTATAACTTTTCAACAACTTTTCCGAATGCATATCTTTTTTGCCAACAAAATAAAATTCCACCGGCGCATTAAAGTGCTTTGCATAGAAAAGATTAATGCCCCTCAAAAATACCTCTATGTTTTTGTACTGCCCACCAATAGTTCCAAGATACAAAAACCGTAGTATGGAACTATTGCGAGGAATGTCCGTTTTTTCGATTCTGTCCTCGAAATAACCGAAAGGTACCGTAAATACGTTTTTTTTATTATACTTTTTTATGAAATTCATTCTCATAGGCGGATTTATCACGGACAAGGCAGATGCATAACCCACAATTTTCTTTTCAAAATAACGCGTTAGCCACTTTTGCAACGGAGTGTTATAGAGCCTGTAAAGGTCTTCTTCCCAAGGGTCCATAAAGTCTGTAACTATTTCCACACCTGTCTTTTTTGATATATAATATCCCACAATAAGGGCACTAAAAGGTGGTGAAATGGCAACTATCTTGTCTATTTTGTTTGACCTTACAGTACTTATACCTTGTTTTATTGCCTTTTTTATCCAGAACATAGCAGAGTCAGGCCATGTAAAGTATCTTGAAAGGAGTGCAAGCCGCCTGTTTGCATTTTTTGGGGGAATAATGCCCGTTTTTACCCTGAAAACCTTTTGCTCCGGGAAAAGATTTACAAAGGAATCATCCTTATAGTTAAATACATAACCCGTTGAAGTCAGAACATAGGGCTCTATACCATACAATGGGATATATTTCAAAATACCCATTGTTCGCAATACCGGAGTGGCGCTGGAATTTGGAGGAAAATAGTAGGATATAAAAAGTACCTTCATTTTGTAAAATGCGCTATCATGCGTGTTACATTATCTTTAAAATCCGGCATTTTATTTATAACTTCAAAGTTATGCTTTATGGCATTATTGTATAGCTCAGGGTCATTAAAAATACGCATGAGATTCTCCGAAAGCTCAAATGCTGAACCTACTTTAAATAAAAGCCCGTTTTTACCATGAGTTATCCACTCACGATTGGCCGGTATATCTGACACAACAGGGAACAGCCCCCTTGACATGGCCTCCAACAATGAAACCGATGTGGAATCACTTACAGAAGCCGATACGTATATTCCATTTTTATCAAGTATATCAATCAGTCCGTCAGTACTTAGCCTGTCCGTAAATATAACATACCCAACAAGCCCCTTTCTTTGCATGATAGTTTTTATATGGTTTTTCAAGCTTCCAAAAGAACCGAATGTAAACCGAAAATCGATGCCTCTGTTTTTCAGAATTGCAAGAGCATTGACAATTGTATCAGGGTCATATTCTGCTTCCAATTTTCTGTGCGTGACCAAATTATACGGTGGCTTGAGAACTCTGACGGGCTTTGAATGTACCTTAAATTTTTTGTCAGGCCCATAGGGGAAAACGTATATTTTTTGAATAGGACAATGCAAATACTCGGTGAGTATATCAGTAAGCACACCTGCGTCCACAACAATTGCATTCGCTTTTTTCACCACATTCTGCACCCATACACGATGAAACGGTGTTTTAAAAGGTGTTTTGAGAATATCAGGCCCCCAGGCTACGGTAATATGTACACTGGTATCTTTTATGATATTTCCTATGTAACCATAAGAGCCCACCATATGGGATACAATTATGGATGGTCTGAATTTATTCTTTATGCTGTGAAACTTTTTAACGGACATGAAGTATTTCATAAATCCCTTATTAAAATTGCTGCTAACTTTTACCGCATTACAGGGAAAATCATCATTATTCCATTCAAGTCCTGCACATAAGACATCAAAGCCTATATCAGAAAGAGCTTCCGACCACCTGATGGTATGAAATGAAGAGAGATCCGATAAGAGAAGTACCCTGCCCCTCAATCTATATCTAAGAATTCCTTTATCATTTCATATTCTTCAAGTTGAGAAAGAGAATAAGCATCTCCAAGCAAAGCATTTAGTTCAAAAACAAAGTCCTCATCATTTTCAACTTCTGCTATATGTCTTAGATATAATACCAGGTAATTACCAATAGCCTTCTGTTCTTCTTTGCTTTTGCCTGATTGCTTTGCATAGTGAGCAATCTGAGATAAGAGATCCACTGCATCTACATCTTTAACATAAGCTTCTTTCACCATGAAAAGAGCCTTCTCAAATTCCTGCTGATAAAAAAATTGATTATTTCTGTTTATTTTAGCCATATTTTTTAGGGATATATTCTATCCAGCAATCTTGGGAACGGAATAGCTTCCCTTACATGTTTTATACCCGTTATCCATGCCAATGTTCTCTCTATACCCATTCCGAATCCCGAATGCGGGACTGTTCCATATTTTCTCAGTTCGAGATACCATCTATAATCTTCAAGTGGCAAATTAAATTCATTGTAGCTTCTCAATAGTTCATCATAATCGTCTTCTCTCTGGGAACCTCCAATTATTTCTCCGTATCCTTCTGGTGCCAGTATATCCATACACAAAACCTTATCCGGTGAATCCGCATCTTTCTTCATATAAAATGGCTTTATTTTCGCAGGATAATTATATACTATAACCGGTTTTTCAAAAGCATTCGATATAATGGTCTCTTCATCGCCTCCAAAATCCTCTCCCCATGGAGTATCATTCCCGTTTTTATGCAGTATATCAACAGCTTTGTCATAAGAAATGCGCGGGAACGGGGGAGTAATATTTTCCAACTTTGTTATGTCCCTTCCAAGAATCAAGAGCTCATCTTTCCGTTCCTTCAGCACGCTTTGCACAACAAAACTGACAAGGCTTTCAGCAAGCTTCATAATATCGGGCAGCTCTGCAAAAGCCACTTCAGGTTCAACTTGCCAGAATTCAGTTAAATGCCTTCTTGTTTTGGATTTTTCCGCTCTGAATGCAGGACCGAAACAGTATACTTTGCCAAGCGCCATAGCTGCAGCCTCGACATACAACTGACCGGATTGAGTGAGATAAGCCATATCTCCAAAATAATCCGTTTTAAATAAAGTGGTTGTTCCTTCACAGGCTGATGGAGTGAGGATAGGGGCATCAATTCTTATAAATTTTCCCTGTTCAAAGAATTTTA
This sequence comes from Caldifarciminota bacterium, assembly GCA_027073945.1. The sequence continues at coordinate 20,458 of JALTEL010000307.1, forward strand.
CTATGGCCCTTTCCACAGTGTCCCTTATTCGCATAATAGCCCACTGTCTTTTTGAGCGCAACCATAAATGTCTTATCGGAAGCAGAACTCCAACATCAGGAATATTGTCCTCTCTTACTTTTGGAATAGGGTAATTTTCTGATTTTCCAATTATCTTGAAAGATTTCACATTAAGCTCAATCCCGCCCGGCGCCCTGGTATCAACACGAACGTTTCCCACAACTTTTACAGAAGCCTCAAGCTGTGCATCCTTGTACGCATCAAAATCCTGCTCACTGACTTCACCCTTCACCATAATACACTGCAAAAAACCCGTACCGTCTCTGAGTATCAAAAACTTTATTTTACCACTACTGCGCTTATTGTATACCCAGCCCTTTATCTCCACGTTTTCACCGATATACTCCTTTAAATCTTCAATATAATACCGTTGAACAGCCATTTTACTCTGTAAGTACCTTTTCTATTTTAGAAAGCGCCCAGTCTATTTCCTCTTTTTTTATAATAAGCGGAGGGGCAAACCTGATAACCTGTTCATGCGTTTCTTTTGCCAGTATGCCAAGGTCTCTTAGTTTTTCACAGAAAGGTCTTGCATTACCCTTTTCATCCTTTATAACAACACCTATGAGCAGACCCTTTCCACGAACTTCTTTTACATACGGACTTTTAATTGCCCTGAGCCTGTCCATGAAGTATTCCCCAAGTTCAAGCGCCCTTTGCGGAAGTTTCTCCTCCACAAGAACATCCAGGGCTGCTATACCAACTGCCGCACCGAGAGGATTACCTCCAAATGTAGAGCCATGGTCTCCCGGCTTAAAAACATCCATAATATAATCGTCCGCCAGTATGCCGGAAACCGGGTAAACACCACCGCCAAGCGCCTTTCCAACTATCAGGATATCCGGCCTAACATCCTCGTGCTGAAGTGCAAACATCTTACCTGTTCTGCCAAGTCCTGATTGAATTTCATCGGCCATCAACAGCACGTTGTGCCTTTTTGTTATATCACGTATTTTTCTGTAATAACCGGGCGATGGCACTACGACTCCACCTTCACCCTGAATGGGCTCCACCAGAAATCCTATGGTATTTTCATTAATTGCTGCTTCCAGAGCCTCTGCGTCATCATATGGTATTGCTTTGAATCCAGGTGTATAAGGACCGAACCCATATCTATACTGCGGTTCTGTGGAAAAACTTATAATGGTAATTGTTCTGCCATGGAAATTATTTTCACAGACGATTATTTCTCCTTCATTTTCTTTCACACCCTTTTTCAAATATCCCCACTTTCTCGCTGCTTTTAATGCTGTTTCCACTGCTTCTGCACCTGTATTCATAGGCAGAGCTTTTTCAAAACCTGCGATTTCAGTAAGCTTTTTAAGAAACTTGCCCATCACATCATTATGGAACGCTCTTGAAGTAAGGGTTATTCTTTCCGTTTGTTTTATCAATGCATCTATTATTCTGGGATGTCTGTGTCCATGGTTGATCGCGGAATAAGAACTGAGCATATCCATATATTTTTTACCCTCTACGTCCCATACCCATACTCCTTCACCCTTTGATAGTACAACATCAAGAGGGTGATAATTATTTGCACTGTATTTTTCCGCTTCTTTTATATAATTATCTGTTAATCCCATATTATCTCCTTGTTATAATTATATTTTAATGCTTAAAATACGAATTTCAAAAAGATATGCTTTTACTGCATAATCCGTACATTATTTGACCTGTCAAACATTTGGTAGTATAATAAATACCCTGATACCTTGGAGAAAATAAATGGAGTATAAATTGCTTGAAACAATAAATTGTCCAGAGGACTTAAAAAAGTTAGATAAAGGGGATTTGCCAGAACTTGCCCATGAAATAAGAGAATTTATGATTGGCACTCTTTCCGAACACGGAGGGCATGTCGCTCCAAATCTGGGTGCTGTGGAATTAACCATGGCGTTACATTATGTCTTCAACTCACCTCTTGATAAACTTATATGGGATGTGGGCCATCAGGCTTATGTTCACAAAATATTAACAGGAAGAAGAAAGCAATTTCATACAATAAGACAATTCGGAGGTATAAGCGGATTTCTGAAAATAGACGAGAGTCCACATGATATCTTTGGGGCAGGTC
>JALTEL010000308.1 GCA_027073945.1 Caldifarciminota bacterium
TCTTGGGCCTGTTATAACAAGGGCCTCAGGCCTATCCAGAAAACTCACAACATCATTAAAAATCTTCCTCTCTAACAGATGTCTCTCCAAAATTTCTTCAATTGTAATCATACACCAAATATAACATCCACTCTACAAAAAGTCAATACTTTTTGTAGTGTTAACATAGCAATTATGGTATTTTTCGGGGTCAGTTGCTCACTCTTCGCAAAAAAATTTGTAATTTGTACGACTGACCCCGAAAAAACTTTAATTTTCCTTTTATTCCCCGTTAGGTGAAGTTTTAGGAACATAATTCTTTCTTGCTGTTATATCGTTTGCTGATTTAATTCCTCGTTGGCGTTCGGCTGCCTCCAGAATGGCTTTTAACATTTCAGTGTAAGAGATTCCAGCAATTTTTGCCATTTTTGCGAGGTGCCCATCCCAGCACCAGCCAGGGTTAGGATTCACTTCAAGAAGTTTGGGATTTCCCTCTGCATTAAGCCTCCAATCAAAGCGACAGTAATCTCTACACTCAAGCCTTTCAAAAAGCTTTGAACAACATTCTATAATAAATTTTTCTACATCTTCCGGTAGGTTAGCAGGAATAGACTTGATATTCCAGTAGGGTGAATCAGGAAGCCACTTCGATTCATAGCCACATATTCTTGGAAGTTCTGGCGGGAGCATAGAATAATCTTCTTCAATAATGGGTAAAACCCTGTAATCTTCGGGAGGATTGCCTATAATCCCTACACTCAAATCATTTCCTGTGAGAAATTCCTCAACAAGAATGGGTTTATCATAACCAAATTTCTCCCTTATTTCTGAAATAGCGTTGACAAGGTTTTCAATATTGCTTGCTACACTTCTCTGTGTTATTCCAAAGCTGGAATCTCCAAAATTTGGTTTTACAAGAACGGGAAATCCAAAAGGAAGTTCAAAAGTCGAATCTTCTGGCTTAATTAAAAAGGCTTCAGGCACAGGAATATTCATCTCTTTTGCAATTCCGCGCACCAATGATTTATCATAACAATAGGCAAGACTTTGTGGACCTGAGCCTGTATATGGAATATCAAGCATTTCCAGTATTGCCGGGATATGAAGTTCCTTTCTGGCTTCGTTATTATAACCCTCATCACATAAATTAAAGACAATATCTATTTTGGGTTTTATTTTAATAAGGTTCTGTATTAAGTTATCATGGTTACTGAGATATATAAAATTGTGACCCTTGAATTCTCTTAATGCATCTTTTAACTTATCAATTGTATAAAGGTCGTCATCATCAAAAATACCAGATGGCTTTAATGGGTCAGGCTTTGTTGGGTCACCGAACAGTACCGCAGTATTGATTATCGCTTCCTTTTTCGTTTTTTTGATGGGTGTCCATTCTTTTCTGGCTACAGCAGTAACTATAATTCTCTTTCCCATCATTCCGAGGTCTTGGTTTCTCTGCGATTCAGGCGATACTTCTCCATGAAAGGATATATGATTAAAACCTACTGTTTTCAAAAGTTCTATCAGACTTTCCCGATTGTAGAGCCTTTCAGCATAAAATTGGTCTGCAATAACACCTTTTTCAGTATGTGTAATTACCTCCCTTGATATCAGACGCTGTTTATCTACGGAAAGGGAGCGTTCGCGACAGACAAAATGCTTTTTATCCATCCATTCCCACGACCTTGGTGTAAAATTTTCCTTCAAGTACTCACCATCTGTAACATCAATTAGAACTCTTCCCCATGGCTTGAGAACTCTGAGAACCTCTTGCAATACCCTCAAATCATCTTTTATCGTTTCAAAGTATCCAAAGCTGTTGCCCAAAATTAGTACGACATCAAAAGTATCAGGTGCATATAAAAGTTTTCTGGCATCTCCTTCTTTAAATTTGAGATGAACACCTTCACCTTTTGCCTGGGTTTTTGCTTTTTGAATCAGATAATGAGAACGATCCAATCCTTCAACATGTTGAAATCCTCTTTTTGTTAGTTCAATAGAATGACGACCTTGCCCGCAGCAAAGATCTAAAATTTTATCTTCTTTTGAAAGATTGAGAATCTCAGATAATAAATCTACTTCCCCCTTTGTAATACTTTTGTCATCGATAACATCGCCATCCGTTTTCAAATAAAGAGAATTGAAAATACGACGCCACCAATCAGGTTCTACATATTCTTCCAGATGCTCTACCGCTCCCAAACATTTAATTTTCTTCCTGTTAATGACCTTTGATGGCATATATTTGGATTTAGATGTTTTTTCCTTCATTTTTTTATCCTCCCTGTGTTAAATTTTTATATCTATCTCCTGAAGAAAAACCATACCATATTTTTTATTCTCCGATGTTTACATCTCTCTCTTATACTAAAATGTATATTTTCTTTCGACATAGTCAAGAAACATAT
>JALTEL010000309.1 GCA_027073945.1 Caldifarciminota bacterium
CTCTTCGCCCTATTATGTCCTTTGTCGGTATGATTATTCCTTTCTCTCCTATCCCTACTCGCCCTATCCTGCCTTTCCCGCTCCTCTTCGCTACGTATAATCCCCTGTCTGCATATTCAAATAGCTTCTCCCACTCCAGTCCGTCATCCGGATATGTCCCTATGCCTATGCTCGCACTTATCTTTACTCCGCCTAAGTCTCGCTCCCTTAACGATTCTATTATTCTCTTGCCTACTATCTCCGCTCCCATTCCGTCTGTCGCCGGTAGTATTACTATGAATTCGTCACCTCCGTATCTTATTACCATATCTACATCTCGGACAGCTTCTCCTATAACTTGCGCAAATTCCGCAAGTACTCTGTCCCCTCTGAGATGTCCATAAGTATCGTTTATTTCCTTAAAATTATCAATATCAAGTATAAGTATGGAAAAACTACCGCCATATCTTCTTATGCGCTTGATTTCCCTATCTACAGCTATGTGAAGATATCTTCTGTTATATGTATTTGTTAGTTCATCTCTATAAAATAATCTGTTCTGCATGTTAATAATTTTAAGCATTTTGTTCGTTCTGTCAAGTATTAGTCTCACATGCGTACTCATAACTCAAAAATGTTGGTAGAATATCAAGAGCACAGTTCAATATTGTATTTGACTGCCATACAGTAATGGTGTATTATTTATATATGACACTGGGACAGAAAAACGAGATTATTTTCAAAACTGGATATCCTATATACTTACAGATTGTTCAGCTGATAAAAGGTCGGATATTGCGCGGAGAATATCCTTTAACAGGCAAACTTCCTTCTGTAAGGGCACTATCCGTAATATTGGGTATAAACCCCAATACCGTTCAAAAGGCTTATTCTGAATTGGTTAGAGGGGGGCTTGTTGTCATGAAAAGAGGCATTGGTTTTTTTGTTACTGATGACAGAGATCTTTTGGAAAATGAAAGAGACAGGCTGTTAGAACGGATATTGAAACAGTTTTTGAATGATCTATCTTCTATAGGTGTATCATTGGACCAGGTCAAAGAGAGAATGTCATGACATCTATTATGGAATGCCAGGCTATATCCAAAAAATACGGAAGTAAAAAGGTCATTGGTTCTCTCTCTGTCGCTTTGGAGCAGGGGAAGATATACGGACTCATAGGCCCAAATGGTATGGGAAAGTCAACACTCATTAAGATGATGGCGGGTATTTTAAAACCCACAAAGGGCAGAATACTATTCAATGGTAAAAAATACAGAAGAACAGATAGAAAATATGTATCATATATGTCAGAGCAGTTTATGCTGTACGATTTTATGACTGTACGAGAGCATATGGCATTTGCCTCAAAGATTTTTCAGGACTGGGATGATTCAAGGGCAGAAAGGTTGATTTCCTTACTGAATATTTCTGAAAACGAGAATATAGGAAAATTGTCAAAGGGATTTAAAACCCGGGTGCAGATGGCAATGACCCTTTCCAGGAAGAGTAAGGTATACCTGCTTGATGAACCCCTGTCTGGCATTGACCCATCATCAAGAGAAAGGATTGTTCAGGCAGTGCTATCGGAATTCGGACAGGACAATACATTTGTCATATCAACGCATCTTATTCAGGATGTGGAAAGCTTGCTTGATTACGTTTTCTTTATGAATAACGGAGAGATAGTATTGAGTGGTGAAGCAGACGAATTGCGCCATAAGTATGATGGTTCTATTCGTCATATATTTCTTGAACTTTTCGGATAGGAGCATAATATGAGAATCTGGGCCATATTGCTGAAAGATTTAAGAGAAGTAAGAATGTGGCTAATTACAGCGGTCATAATAGAGGTAATAACAGGCCTCTTTATTTTTCTGATGACAAGGGGCAATGATTTTCAGCAGATTTCATCTTTTCTTATACTGCTTCCTCTTCCTTTGCTTCCCCTGTACTTCTTTATGCGTGGTATTATACATATTAAAAAAGAATGGGACAGAGGGACCATACAAATTTATCTGCAGAGTGATATGTCCTGCTGGGAATTTAATGCTGCAGAGGTAGCATTTATGCTGGCAGAAGTCGCAGTTATATATTTAACAATTGAGATTTTATTTATTGTTTTAAACAGATTGCTGCATTCTGCCGTGATTTTTTATCCCACCCCTGGAATTATAATCCTGTTCTTTCCGCTCTATATAATGTATTATATTTTTGGATATACCGTGCAATTATTCACATATACAGTGAGGAGAGGTAGAAAAACACTTGCGTTTTTATGTGCTCTCTTTCTGTTTATAGCTGGAATGCGTTTGAACAGCATTATCGCACCGTATATCAGTGGTGATTTTCATTATACCATACGCATATTGGAAAGGCTACAAACCCGTGCAGTTGCATCAAGCCTGTTTTTTATTCCGATTATATTTGCAATTTTTTTGTTTGTTCTGGATGTATTGTTGTATTCAAGGGCAGAGTATTAAGAGTTGGTTTATTTTGTGTATTGGGATATAAGTTGTGCAGTTATCATAAATTTGGAGGTGTAATGTGTTTGGGATTATGACAATAGCAATGCTTGCGTTCACACACACCTATAAGGTAAAAATAAAAAAGACCAGTTCCCTTGGTCTTGATTGCGTAGGGAACGTTCTTATCACCACATGGAACAAAAAGTACCTCAGCTGGGAGATAAATGCCCCAGATTCTATCTCCTATAAATTCCATGTGGAAAAGGGAGAAGATAATTATGTGCACTGTGTAGTGGAGAATATTCATGAACAGACCGATTTGAAATCTGATTTAAAAGATCTGAGGCACAATATATTTTCTGATAGCGTATTCATAACCTATAAAATACCGCAGAGCACGCTTCTTGAGATGGTTTCCGTTAATGCCGGATTTTTAAAAGGCACAATGCTCTTTAATAAGTTCAACATCAAAGAAATGGAATTGAATGTTGGAGCAGGGAGTTTTAAATTCATTGTATCCCATCCTAATAAAGTACCTATGGATAGCTTCCTATTAAGCGAAGGAATGGCAAAGGGTGAAATCCATGGACTTGGCAATTTAAGGGCAAGAGCCTGTAATATCGGTATAGGTGTTGGAAAACTTGTAGTTTATGCAGATGGCAATTGGAAAAAAACAGCAGAGCTTAGTATCAATTCGGGGGCAGCTATAATCGTTATAAAAGTTCCGGATAATATTAACTGTTGCATGGGGAATACCAACGGTGCCCTGAATTTTGAAGATATAAAAGCCTGCCATTGTGGTAAAAATGCGGATTTCAAGATAAATTTCAGCGGTGCCCTTACGGGATTGAAAATAGAACCCTATGACGAGAACCCGGAATGAATGTGGCCTATATGGCAGCCTTCATATGGATTATAGGGCGGTTTAGCTAATGTTTAGATATGTACTTTCCGTAATTAATCAAAAACTTGAACTTACCGGTAAAATAATTTATAATTTTAAATGCACAAGGAGGTGAAAGTGAGAGGAATATATGCTATGATTTTTATTCTGATTTTACTTCCCGGATGTAAAAAGAAAAATGATGTGATAGAACAGGGATTTGAAAAGCCTGTAAGAGTTTACAAACATGCCAAGAAACAAATAAAAGATATTAATAAAAAGCATATTGAACAGTTGCAGCAGCTCAATGATTCAATTAATAATTAAATGAAGGCTTTTGTAGGGACATCCGGCTGGAGCTATGCATGGAATAAAGGGAGAAGCCTTCAATGGTATATTGATAATACTTCGTTTAATGCAGTTGAATTGAATGCGAGCTTTTACAGATTCCCTTTCCCGGCTTATGTGAATTCCTGGGCAAAAAAAGGCGATAGGATAAGATTTGCAGTGAAAGTGAACAGATTTATTACCCATATTCACAGATTAAATGATACTGCAAAGGCACAGTGGGAAAAATTCAGACTGCTTTTCAAACCGCTTGATAAAAAAATTGATTTCTATCTTTTTCAGTTTCCGCCGAACTTTAAAACAAACAAAGAAAAGATTCTGCTGGAATTTATAGAATATACGGGTCTTAATGCAAGATTTGCGGCTGAGTTTAGAAATAACGAATGGTTTAGCAAACAAGAGATTAGAAAAATAGAAAAGTCCGGTGCTACTTTTGTGTCTGTCAGTGCCCCGGGTTTACCATCTTCAATAATAAAAACCTCTGAATTTGTTTATCTGAGAATGCATGGAATGGTTGATTGGTATGCCTACAAATATGATTACGAAGAACTGAAAGGATTTGCTGAGCAAATAGAATCAGTTTCACCTGAGAAAGCCTATGTGTTTTTTAATAATGACCATGACATGCTTGAAAATGGCAAAATTATGGTAAATTTACTTAAAAGTTACATAAAATATTAAAAAGAGGGTAAATATGGTATCTAATAAACAAAAATCTGATAGACTTTTCGGAGTCATAAAAGCATTTGTGCCTTTTCGGGTATACGATGCCCTGGCAAAAGGCAAGCGTAGTGGATTTTATAAAAATGAGGTTATGACAGCGGTATATATGGATGTTTCAGGATTTACCGCCATGAGTGAACAATTGTCGCAGATGGGCAAAGAAGGAGCTGAGGAAATAACATCGGTGATAAACTCTTTTTTCTCTCCGCTTGTTGATATAATAACAGAGGAAGGCGGTGATATTTATAGGTTCGGAGGGGATGCCATTATTGCCTTCTTTTATGGCAATAGTGAAAAAGAGAATGCTCTTCTGGCTTTAAAAACGGCAAGGAAAGCTGTGGATTTTGTACATAAAAACAGCACTGTTAAAACAAGTGCAGGAAATTTCTATATAAGCATTCACATAGGTATAACAACCGGCCCGGTATTTTTTAAAGATTTGAATGTAGATTTTTTATTCAGCGGAAAATCCGCACACAATGTATTAGTCGCCGTTGAAAAAGCTGAGAAAGGTGAGATAGTTGTGGATACCAGAACAAAAAAGCATTTTAAAGAAGGGAATTTCGAGAGAAGAGGTAAATCATTTTTCAAGGTATTGAATCCAGACAGTATTGTGGTTCCGGACACCATAAAACCTTTGAAACACACACTCAGGATTAAGGAAGAAAAGAAAGAAAAAATGCTGGGAAGGTTAAAGAATTATATATCAAAATGGCTTCTTGAAAAGATTAAAATTAAAGCAGCCTTTGATGCATCTGATGGTGAACACAGGAAGATTACAGTACTTTTTGTTCATTTTTCGAGTTTTGATTTTGAAAAAAATCCCGGAAAAGCTTCGTCCGTGCTTGATGAATTTTATAACACTGTTTACAGATTATTAGAAAAATATAAGGGGTACATGAACAAAATAGATCTATACGAAAATAGCGACAGACTTCTCTTACTTTTTGGTTTCCCTGAGGCGCATGAGCATGACGAGGAGCGAGCCTGCATTTTTGCTCATGAATTATTTTCTGTTTTCAAGAACAGTGAGGTAAATCTTCAGATAGGCATCAATACTGGGTATGCCTTTGCTGCTCCCGTTGGGTCTGACGTAAGAAGAGAGTACACTGTTATGGGAGATACTGTGAATTATGCAGCAAGGCTCGCATCTGCTGCCAAACCGGGAATTGCCCTTGTTTCTGATGATATCTACAAAAAAAACTCGAATATTTTTGATTTTGAGTTTTTTGGTTATAAGAGATTTAAGGGAAAGAGCGGCATAAAGCCAGTTTACAGGCTTAAAGGTAAGAAAGCGAAAAAAGCAAAAAAAGATACAAGAGACCTTGTTTCTACATGGGTTTCAGAGAGTAAGAAAATGGTGGGGCGAGATAAGGAGTTATCTCTTATAAGGGATGCTATAGAATCCACAGCCAGTAAAAAGGGGAAAATTATCGGTATTATCGGTGAAGCCGGATTGGGAAAATCCAGGTTGGCAAGGGAAGCGAGTAGCATTTTAAAAGGAAAAAATTTTGAGTCTTATGTCGGAAGCTGCTTTTCTTACGGTGTGTCAATATCATATCAGCCATGGATATCTATTTTAAATGATATTTTTGGAATATTACCAGAGGATAACCAGGAAACAGAACATAAAAAAATAATTGAAAAAACCAGGGAAGTGAGCAGAAAGTTGATAGACTGGCTCCCAATAATAGGGGAGGTCATGGGTATTCCATTTGAGGAAACTTCTCTTACCAAATTTGCCGACCCAAAATTGAGAAAACAAAGGTTTTTTGATATTGTTTTTGATTTCCTTAAACATGAAGCTAAAAGCCATCCAATTGCAATAATAATTGAAGACCTACACTGGGCAGATTCTGCATCTTTGGAACTGATAAACTACATAGCACGGAATATATACAACAAAAATATCATGATGATTATGGTTACAAGACCGATTAACAGAATTCTGGAGTTTATGGAAAAGGATTATTACATTGAGATAAGATTGCATGAATTGAAGAAAGAGGATACTGCAAAATTGGTGAAAAGTCTACTGAGTATAAGGTCAATTCCAAAAGATTTTAAGGATGCAATAGTTGACAAATCTCAGGGTAATCCTTTTTATACGGAAGAAATTATAAAATCTCTGATTGAGCAGGGATATGTATGGCTTAACAAAAATAAAAAATGGAAATTCACAGGGGATGTAAAAGAGATTGTATTACCTGACAGAGTTGAGGAAATTATACTAAGCAGAATTGATAGGCTGAATTTAAAAGAGCGTATGGTTTTACAGACCACTTCTGTTCTGGGTAGGGAATTTCCCGCATTTCTTTTACAGTCTCTTTTTGCCGATATTGAAACAATAAAAGAAGACCTGAGTAATTTGAGAAGGCTTGATTTGATACAGATAAACACAAGAAGGGGAGAAACTCGATATATGTTTAAGCATGTGCTCACTCAAGAGGTTGCATACGGCACGCTCTCTTTTGCAAAGAAAAGGAAACTCCATAAGGAAGTAGGAACCTTTATTGAAAACAAATATGCTGAAAGGAAGGAAGAGTTCCTTGGTCTTCTATCTTACCATTTTTATCAGGGAAAAGATTACGATAAGGCACTTTTGTACTCGGTTGAAGCCGGGGAAAAAGCCAAAAATGTTTATGCCAACAATGAGGCTGTTGAGTTTTTTACAAGGGCCATCAATGCTTATGAAAAAATGGAGGGAAAGAAGTAGAATATATGATATCCATTGCTGACAGTTACGGGGACTGAGATCAATTATACATTTCTTTAATTTAGATATTGGTGAACAGAGATGAAAGGAGATGGAATATTACAGGTATAATTACTGGTGATAGAGAGGATTTATTTGTGAGAGCCTTGATAGGCCGGGCAGAGGTATATAATCTGATAGGTAAATACGGTAATGCCATAAGGGATCTAAACAAGTCAGAGGCGTATTCACCAGATATGCAGAAAGCTCTGGAGATAAAGCTTTTGTTGGCCTCTCTTTTTTCTGAGGGCAAAAACAACTATAAAAAAGCAAAAAGCATAATAGAGAAAGTCCTGAAAACCAAAGATATAAATAGTAATCCAGGACTTTATGGTAAATATTTAAACCGATTGGGGAGTATCTATTTATCGACAGGTGACTTTAGTAAAGCTCTCGTATACTTTAAAAGATATCTTGCAATATCTCAAAAAACCGGCGATAAAAATGGGGTTGAAGCTGCTTTAAGCAACATTGGAATTGTATGGGATAATCAGGATAATTATACAAATGCTTTAAAGTACTATAAAAAAGCTTTGAAAATTTCGGAAGAAATAGGCGATATAAAAAGTATCGGTGAGAATTACAATAACATAGGGGGTGTCTTCTGGCATCAGGGTGATTATAATCAAGCGCTTGTGTACTTCAATAAATTTCTGGATGCATCAAAATTAATTGGTTATAAAAAAGGTATTGGAATGGCTCTGGGCAATATAGGATTGGTTTATCAATATAAAGGGAATTATGAGAAAGCATTGGGGAGTTTCAAAAGATATATGCATATATCCGAGATTATAGGAAATAAAAAAGGTGTGGCTACTTCTGCATGTAACATAGGGAATGTTTACTATGAAAGGAATTCACTTGATAAAGCCTTACAATATTTTGAAAAATATTTACAGGTATCACGGAGCATACAGTATAAAAATGGTATTGGTATAGCACTTGGTAATATAGGTAATGTTTATGGGGAGAAGGGCGAGTTTGAAAAGGCCTTGAAATATTACAATATGTCTTTGAATATTGCAAGAGAATTGGGATATAAAACTGGTATCAGCACTGCCTATGCGAATATGGGGATGATTTACCATAAAAAGGGGGAGTATAGCACATCTGTAAAGTATTATAAAAAATCACTTAATATATCCAGAAACATAGGGGATAAATGGGGCATAGGGATGGCATATATGAATCTTGCTATGGTTAATGCTGAGCTAAAGGAATTTAATAGTGCTGAAATGTTTTTAAAAAAAGCCGAGCGTATCTTCCGTGAGATTGAAGCTAAAATGTGGATAGAACAGGTGAAGAAATTGTGGAAAGAGATAAAAGGAAACCATCAGTGAAAAGTAGAAGAGAAGAACTATACATAAAGTCATTGCAAAGAAGAGCAGAGGTTTATAATCTTATTGGGAAAACCGATGATGCCCTGAAAGATGCAACCCGTGCTTTAATCTTTTCAAGGAACAGCGAAAATCTGAACTGGGAAGCGGATTGTTTCCTGGAATTAAGTGATATATACGGTACCATCAGCCGATATCAGGATATGGAGAAGAATGCGAAATCGGCATTTGAAATATATAAAAAGCTGCATAACAAAAAAGGCGAGGCAGTGAGTTGCAATAACATTGGGTATGTGCAGTATAGTTTTAGCAATTACACAGAAGCGCTTAAATACTATGAAGATGCGTTGAAAATATTTGAGGAGATATCCTACAGGCAGGGTGCAGCATCGATTCTTATTAACATTGGCGCTGTGCAGGATAGTCTTGGTAACTACGCAGAGGCACTCAAATACTATAAAAGTGCATTGAGTATATTTGAAGAAACAGGCAATAAATGGGGCATGGCATATGGTTTCAATAACATCGGCTATATACAGGTCAACCTCGGCAATTACACAGAGGCACTCAGATACCACAAGAGTGCATTGAAGTTGCGTGAAGAAATAGGCGATAGACAGGGTGAGGCGTATAGTCTCAACAACATTGGCTATATACAGGCCAGCCTCGGCAATTACACAGAGGCGCTAAGGTATCACAGAAGTGTATTAGAAATACGGAGGGAGATAGGCGATAGACGAGGTGAGGCATATAGCCTTAACAATATTGGATATATACATGCTCGTATCGGGAATTATACGGAGGCACTTGAATACTATAATAGTGCATTAAAGATACGCCAGGAGATAGGCGATAGACAGGGTGAGGTATATAGCCTTATCAATATTGCCAGACTTAATATAGAACGGGCAGAAATTAAAACTGCAAACAAGTATGTGAATAGGGCACTGAAACTGGCGAAAGAAATCGGTGAGAAAGAAATTTTACGTCGGGTATATGTTGCTCTTTCAGAACTGTATTTACATACAGGAGAATATGTTAAAGTTGAATCCTATTTAAATTCGGCGATTGTCTTGGCAGAAGAGCTTGGCTCAAAAAGGGCTAAAGGTGAGGCACTCCTTATTGCAGCACGATTAAAAAGTGTTAAAAATGAAAAGCTAAAGGTTAAAAGTGGAGAAGCAGAAAGGGATTTTGAAGAATGCATTCACATATTCAAGGAATTAAATGACCCATTTACACTGGCAAAGGCATACTACTATTATGCAGAATCTCTGATGGCTGAGCACAAAGAGAAGGATGTGACTCAAGAGGCAAAAAAATACTTGAGGGAAGCAGGGGAAATATTCAGAAGAATAGGTGCGAAGAGATGGTTAGAGAAACGCAAGATCTAAAAACGGTGGTAAAAGTATGGAAAGAAATACGCTGAGTTCTAAATCCCGAGTCATTAGCAGTAGAAGAGAAGAACTATACATAAAGTCATTGCAAGGTAGATCAGAGGTATACAATCTGATTGGTCAGACCAAACTTGCACTTGAAGACATTAAAACGGCCGTAAAAAAGTCAAAGAACTTTGGAAATAAAAAACTTTTTGGAGGCTGTATGCTGCAGTTATGCAATGTTTATCAGTATATGAGTAAATATAGCGAAATGCTGAAAAATGCAAGGGATGCTCTCCGTGTTTATCGGGAAATATCGGATTACGAAGGCATAGGAAATTGTTTTGACATAATAGGACGGGTTTATTTCCTGACTGGTGATTATGCTAATGCTATTGAGCATTTCAATAAGGCCATTGAGATGTTTAAAAAGGCAGGCAGCATCTCAAACATTGCTGTAAGTATTGGGAATATAGGAAATGTGTATTTAAACTTGAGTAATTTTAACAAAGCACTTCTGTACTATGAAAAATCTCTAAAAATGGCTGAGGAAGCAAGGAATAAGGATGCTCAAGCCATGGGTTTAAATAACGTTGGGGGTATACATTATAGCCTGGGCAATTATTCCACTGCAAAAAAATATTACGAAAAGGCTTTGAAAATAAGGAAAGAAATTGAGGATAAATGGGGTCAGGCTGCCAGCTTACTGAGCATTGGACAGGTGTATTATTATCTTGATGATTACACCAGAGCCCTTAATTATTTTAAAAAATCCTACAATATTTATAAAGAGATTGGGGATAGAAGAACCGAGGCACTGGCGCTAATCAATAAGGGTGTGGCATACTACTCTCTTGGCAAATATAAAAAAGCTCTTGTTTACTTTAACAATTCTCTTGAGATAGAGAGGGAGTTAAATGATAAGTGGGGGGAAGGATATAGCCTGAATTATTTGGGTAATGTTTATTTTTCTCTGGGAGATTATTCACATGCCCTTGATTATTTTAAAAAATCCCTCGAAATTTTTAAGAAAATTTCAGAACGCAATGGTCAGGGCACATCCTTAAAATCCATAGGGGATGTATTTTCTTACCTCGGTAAATATATTATTTCTCTGGAATATTACAATAGTTCCCTTGAGATATTTGAAGATATTGGCGATGTATGGAGTAAAACTGAATTGTTTAATAAAATGGCGGTTGTTTTTATTGAATTGAACAAGTTAAAAAAGGCACGGCAATATCTGGGACAGGCAAAAAATATTGCTGAAGAGATTGGTTCCAAAAAGATACTTTGCTATGCTTTTGTTTATTATGGAGAAATATCTTTAAAAATGAACAAAATTGACGAGGCGTTAAACTATGTTAATTTTGCTCTTAAAGAAGCAGAAGAAATGAAAACACTCGATATAAAAGCGGATGTATTGTTTTTAAAGGCAAGGGTTTTAAAATCTGAGAAGCATTTTCTTGATTCAATTAAGCTTTACGGGAAATTAAAACGGGAGCATGACACCGCTCTGTCTTACTACTATTATGCAGAATTTTTAATCTCACAAGGGAAGCATAAAGAAGCAAAAAAATACCTATCAAGATGTAGAAAATTCTTTAAAAAGATAGCCAATGAACATTATCTTAAAAAGATTGAGAAATTGTATGACAGAATCGAATAGAAAAAAACTTTTAATCAGGGCATTAAAAAAGAGGTCAGAGGTCTATAATCTAATCGGCAAAACAAAACTCGCACTGCAGGATATTCAAAGAGGTATTGCAACATCAAAAGAGTTAAAGTATGATAAACTTATAGCGGATTGTATATTGCAATTGTGTATGATTTATGAGTCTGTGAGCAAATACGGGGAAGTATTGAATTGCGGAAAACAAGCTCTAACAATTTATAATAAATTAAAAGAGGAAGAGGGCATAGCCTATAGCTTAAATCATATTGGAAACGGGCATTATTGGCTTGGTAATTATTCTCGTGCGATTGAATATTATAAAAAATCTTTTGAAATATTCGAAAAAATTGGCAGTTTAGCCGGACAAACAATTGCTCTCAGTAATATTGGAATGGTGTATGATTATCTCGGTGATGCTTCTCATGCAATTGAGTTCTACCAAAAATCTTTGAGGATAGATGAGAGCATAGGGGATCTCAATGGGCAGGCAAGAGTACTTAACAATATTGGAAGTTTGTATTTTAAACCCGGCAGTTACCAGCTTGCGCTTAAATACTACAAGAAGTCATTTCAAATGGTCAAGCACATTGGAGACCGGAGGACACAGGCGGTTGGATTGAACAATATTGGTAATGTGTATTTTAAACTCGGTGATGCTTCTCATGCAATTGAGTATTATAAGAAATCTCTGGAAATAAAGGAAGAAATCGGGGAACATAGCGGACAGGCATCAAGTCTTATGAACATTGGTAGTGTATATTATTGCCTCGGGGACTACCGTTCTGCAATTAACTATTACAAGAGGTCTTTAGCAATATTTGAAGAAATAGAAAATCGCAGGACCTTGGCAATATGTCTCTATAATATCGGGGATTTATATTCCAGAATCGGTGATTATAATCGTGCCCTTGAATATTTTAAAAGATCTTTAAAGGTGAGAGAGAAAATTGGGGATAGGAAAGGGCTGGTCTCAAGCTTTTACGAGATTGCACAAGTTTTTATAACATTAAAACAGACCGCGAATGCAATCAAGTACCTGAACAAAGCAGAGAAAATTGCAGAGAAACTCGGGGATAAATATTATTTAAAAAAGATTAAAAAATTATGGGAAAGATTGAAGGAATCTTGAGAGGTAAGGAATTGCACCGATGAATAGTTTGGAAAAATCATATGTAAAGGCATTGATAGGTCGAGCAGTGGTATATGATTTGATAGGGAATATCAAAGATGCATTGGAAGATATAAACACAGCCTTGTTTTTTGCGAGAGAGAATCAAAATATAGAATGGGAGGCTGATAGCCTGTTGAGATTGAGTGATCTCTATATTGATTTAAGCGAGTACAATGAAGCGCAATATGCTGTAAAGACAGCCTTGAAAATATACAAGAACCTGAAGGATAGGAAAGGAGAAGCCTTGTTGCTTGCAGCCAGGGTAAAGGGTGCGAAATGCCTGAAGATTGCCGATAGAGAGGTAGATATGCTCTATAGAAAGGCTGTGAGGTTATTTAAATTATTACGCAGTCCATATAAGCTTGCAAAAACTTACTATTATTATGGGACATTTTTGTTAAGTAGAGGCGCAAAGCATTATGACCAGGCCACATATTACTTAGATAAAGCAAGGAAAATTTTTGGAGATGTAGGGGCGAAATTTTGGGTTAACATGGTGGATAGACTTGAAACAAGAAAGGCCAGAGAAAGATAAAAGAAGAGAATTGTTGATAAAAGCTCTGACAGGAAGGGCTGACGTATATGAACATACGGGCAATTATGGAAGTTCAATGCATGACATCGAAGAAGCGATTAAACATACTACGGATGAAATACAGAGAATCTTTTTAAGACTGAAAATTGCGGGTATTCTGGCAAATAAAGAAAATAACTACGAGGAAGCGGCGAAAATCGTAAATTCCGTGCAAAATCATAGTGGCATTATGGATAAACACTCTGGAATCCACACCAAAACTCTTGAGATTATGGCCAGCATTTTAGAGGGGAGGGGAGAACTTGAGGCTTCAAAGAAATATTATGAAAAGATTGTAAATATTACAAAGGATGAGGGTGATAAGGTAAAATTAGCATTGACATATAACCAAATTGGTCTTGTGTATGAAAGTATGGGGAATTATAAAAAGGCTATATACTATTTTAAAAAGGCGTATTCCATATTCTTACAAAAATCCGACAAATTAGGTATGGCAATTGTGCTTGGTAATACAGGTATTGTATACTGGGATACAGGAAAAACAAATAAAGCCATTGAACTTTTCAAAGAATACCTTGCAGTGTCAGAGCAAATAGGATTCAAAAGCGGTATGGCAGTTGCTTACGGCAATATTGCAATGGTGCTTGAGGACAGTGGGGATTTTAAAAAAGCACTTACATATTACAGAAAATCTCTGCAAATTTCCCGGGAAATCGGGGAGAAAAGAGAGCTCAGTGTTGTGCTGGAAAATATCGGATCGCTGTACAGCTCCATTGGTAACTTCAACAGAGCAATGCAGTTTTTCAAAATGTCTCTTGCCATTGCAACAGAGTTACAGGATAAAGTGGGAATTTCCTCATTGTATCAGGAAATGGGAAATATATACCAGGTAAAAGGCGCTTTTAAAAAGGCTGTTGAGTTTTATGAGAAATCTTTGAGACTGGCATACAAAGCAGGCTTTAGACTTGGAATGGCAGATGCTCATTATTGTATGGCAAGAGGCTTTATACGACTTGAGAAGTATTCCGAAGCCAATATACATGTTGGTAAAGCCATGCAAATTTACAAAGAAATTCAATCAATAGTCGGCATGTCCTGGTGTTACGCTGCCAAATCAGAATGCGCAATCATAGGAAGAGAGCTGAAAAGGGCTGTGATATATGCAAAAAAGTCCATTTCCATGGCGCAAGACGCCGCATCTGAGAAATGTAAGATATATCCGTTGCGTTTGTTAGGAAAAGCATTGTTTTTGTATAACTTTTGTGATAAAAGCAAACTTCAAGAAGCTTTTATGCATTTCAAAAATTCAATATCAATTGCAAGAAAATTGGATTTGAGGTTTGAGCTTGCATTATCTTTATATGAAATCGGTATGGCTTACAAATCTATAGGTGAACTCAAAAAGAGTGAAACATATTTAAAAGAGGCGAATTCATTATTCGATAGGATGAAATTATCCGGGTATGTGAGACACTTGAAAGCATTATGGCAGAAAACGCTGGATTTGTATAGTTCCGAAGAGAGATAACCCAAATTGCTCTCTAACTTTTGCAAAGCTTTAAGTTTTAAGTGGTATGTTTGTACAGGCTCAACAAATTCTTGGGAGAATGTCTTTTTTCAATGTGTCAACAATTCTGTGCGTACCTATCGTTGTTTTTAGGTATACATTTTCTCCCACATCTTTTATCTTACCAATAATACTGGCATCTTGACCTTTTTCATGAGCATGCAAAAAGGTAACAATATTATCAGCCTGCTTATTATCGGCGATTATTAAAACTTTCCCTTCGTTTGCCATATAAAGAGGGTCAATGCCAAGCAGTTCCGAAGCCTCCTTTGCCCATGTATTTATGGGCAATGTTGCCTCCTCCACCTCGATTTCAACATGAAAATTCTTGGACACTTCGTTGAGAACGGTAGCGACTCCACCTCTTGTCGGGTCTCTCATGAATTTTATCCCATTGAATCTGTCGAGTAGCGGCAGGGTGAGCGAATTTACGGGTGCGAGGTCGCTTTTAACTAAAGATGTTGTTTTTACACCCAACCTTTTAAGCATCACAGAAATGCCATGGTCACCTATTGTACCGCTTATTATCACTTTATCTCCCTTTTTGATTTTACGTTTTGTCCAATCTCTTTGAGATTCAACAATGCCGATTCCTGACGTATTAATAAAAATGCCGTCTCCTTTACCCTTCTCCACTACTTTTGTATCTCCTGTTACGATTATTACCTCAGCTTTTTCTGCGGCCTGGCTGATTGACACAAGTATTTTTTCAAACTCTTTTAATGGTAAACCTTCTTCAATTATGAAACCAAGGCTCAGATACATAGGCTTTGCTCCCATTACGGCAAGGTCATTACACGTTCCATATACGGCAAGATGTCCAATATCGCCGCCTTCAAAGAATAATGGAGATATAACAAAGGAATCTGTGGTAAAGGCCAATTTTCCATTGATATTAAAAAGGGCTGCATCAAACAAATTATTAAGAATCTTATTCCCCAAATGCTTTAAGATAAAGTTGTCTATAAGCTTTTTGGTGGCCTGTCCACCGTTTCCATGAGATAAAAGAATAATATCCTCTTTCATACTTCACCTCCATAAAGATAATAGGCAGAGCATGCCCCCTCTTGTGATACCATGCATGGGCCTTTGGGATTATCGGGCGTACATATTTTGCCGAAAAGCGGACATTCAAACGGAGTTATAACTCCCCTCAATACTTCACCGCATCTGCAGGCAGTTTTCAGAGGAGGGGGGATTTCAACAGGGAATTTTACAACCGCATCAAACTCAATGTAATTCTCATTAAGGACAAGGCCACTGTTTGGTAAAATTCCCATACCTCTCCACGTGGCATTATCCTGTTTAAAAACATGTCTGATGAGTGCTTGAGCTTTTAGATTCCCGCTATCACTTACACTCCTCGGATATGCATTTACAAGTGCGGGTTTTCCTTCTTCAATTTGCGTGATAATTATATATAGACCTTCAAGTATGTCCAAGGGTTCAAAGCCCATAATAACAAATGGAATATTGTACTTTTCAAATACACTGTTCCAGCCTTTTTTCCCGATTATTGTTGATACATGACCTGGTCCTATAATACCATTTATTTTTATTTCTCCCATATCGAGAAGTGCTTTCATCGCCGGTGGAGTCAATTTATTTAATGCAAAAAAGTATAGGTTTTTTATGTTATCGTCTTTTGTTCTTTTTAATGTGAATGCAAGGGTTGGAGCTGTTGTCTCAAACCCTATCCCAATGAGAATGTAGTCTTTGGTCGGATTGTTTTTTGCTATGTTTAAAGATTCCAGTGGTGAGTAAACGACATGGACTTCACCACCCATTGCCCTTAGATGGTTCAAGCTGCCTTTGGAACCCGGAACGTTAACCATATCTCCAAATGTTATAATACCAACTTTGTACTGTTGAGCAATAGCAATCATTGTATCAATGTCTTCTTCGGATGTGACACATACAGGACATCCCGGGCCTGACAAAAGTCGGATATTTTGTGGTAGAAGCTGTCTTATGCCATATCTGAAGATTTCATGGGTGTGAGTTCCGCAGAACTCCATGATATTTATTTTTTTTGTTGATATTTTATATATCGCCTTACTTAAAGCTTTTATACCATCATTCATCCTGTATTTCCTTTATGAGGTTTCTTATTTCCAATGCGTGTTCTTCTGTCAATATTCTCAATGCAAAACCTGCATGTACCAACACATAATCCCCTTCTTTCACGTCCTCAGTGAAAATTGTGCTTATTTGAATGTTACCATCTCCAATAGATACCAATGCAGTATTGTCATTATTGACTTTAATTACTTTAAGTGGTACTCCAACACACATATTAAGGTGCTCCCTTTCTTGCCATAATAATTTGTCCCAGAGAAATTCCACCGTCATTTGCAGGGACCTGCCTGTGCAGCAGAACTCTGAAGTTTTTCATTGTCAGGGCTTTTACTGCAAGACTTAGCAATAATTTATTTTGAAATACACCTCCTGAAAAGCCAACTGTGTTGATGTCTGTTTTTCTCCTCAAATCCTCTGCGATATCTACCATAATTTTAACAATAGTATTGTGAAATGCTCTGGCAATATGTGATTTTGTCTTTTTCTTTTTCTCTTTTAGTATGTTTATTATCATTGGATTTAAATCTATTATTCCATTTCCTATATTGTAGTCATAAATATCATTATTATCGCTTTCCCGGGCCGCCATTTCAAGTTCTATAGCAGCCTGAGCTTCATAGCTTATAGTATCTCTTATATCAAGCAAACTTGATACAAGGTCAAAAATGCGTCCGGCAGAAGATGTTTGAACGGTCATGTTGTATTTTATCAAGCGCTCAGTAATATCTATTTCATTCTCAGTATATTTGTAAGCTATTTGCTTAACATACTCCGGAAAATTAAAAAGCAAGTATGAAAGTAAAATTCTCTTTGGATTTTCTATTGCTTTATCTCCGCCTGTTAACGGGAAATAGGCGAAATGGTATTTCCTTTGAAGGCCATTGAGATTGCCTGTGAAAATCTCTCCTCCCCATATCTGGCCATCTTCTCCATACCCCGTTCCGTCAAAGGAAAATCCAACAATGTCTTTATGATATTGGTTGTCCAGTAATAGGCTGTAGATATGTGCTTTATGGTGCTGGACCTGCACAACTTCCATATATTCTTTGAGCTTTAATCCTATATTCGTAGAGATGTAATTGGGATGCAAGTCGGTTATTAATTTCATGGGCTCAATTTTGAAAAGATGAATATACTCGCGTATAGTATCTTTATAAACCTCTAATGTCTCTAAATTCTTTAAGTCCCCTATATGAGGAGAAGGAATTGCCACGTCGTCTTTAGCAAGAGTAAAGGTGTTTTTGAGCTCAGCACCCATAGCAAGGCAAGGATAAACTTTTATTGGTAGTTTCACAGGGTCTGGTACATACCCCCTTGAACGTCTCAGTATTTGCATGCCTCTGCCTTTTACTGAAAATACGACACTGTCATCAGTTCTGTGTGTAATATCTCTGTTGTGTAATACGTAAAAATCCACAATGGTCCGGAGATCTTCTTTTATTTTGTTATTGTCTTTAATGATCGGTTCTCCTGTTATGTTTGCACTTGTCATAATCAGGGGAAAATCAATCAAATCGAAAATAAGGTAATGATAAGGGGTATAAGGTAGCATTACGCCGAGATTTCTCTGGAAGGGAGCTGCCATCTCCGAAATATTATGAAGATTCTTTACTTCAAGCAATACAATAGGCCGTTCTTTTGAGAGCAAAATAACCTTCTCTTCTTTTGAGACAAAGCAATATTTTTCCACCATGGCAATATCTTTCATCATGAGTGCAAAAGGCTTGTGTGGCCTATTCTTTCTTTGCCGCAGGAGTTTCACTGCATCATCATTTGTTGCATCACAGGCTATATGAAATCCTCCGAGCCCTTTTACAGCGAGAATTTTTCCATCCTTAAGCAGTTCTGCGATTTTTTTAAATATGTCATTGTATTCAATATCTTCCAACCACAGGGAAGGCCCGCAATCAAAACAGGAATTCGGTTGTGCATGGAATCTTCTTGAAAGTGGATTACGATACTCTTCTTCGCATAATTTGCACATTTTGAAGGTCTTCATAGTAGTTTGGGCTCTGTCATAGGGAATATCTTCAATTATGCTGTATCTTGGTCCGCAATTTGTGCAATTTATAAACGGGTATCTGTATCTTCTGTCTTTCGGGCTTCTCATTTCCTGGAGACATTCTTCGCAAACAGCTATGTCCGCGGATATAAATACAAAACCTTCTTCTTTCTGACTTTCTTTTATTGCGAATTCTCTATAAGCCTCTCTGTGAACCTCTGTCTCGCTTACTCTATCTATTAGAGAAAGCGGCGGTGCATCTTCTCTTAATCTTCTTTTAAAGATTTCTATTTTTTTGTCATCACCCTGCAACAATATTCGCACATTTTTTGAAGAGTTAAAAACGTAACCTTTTAAGTTCAAGGAAGTTGCAAGACGATATACAAACGGTCTGAAACCCACGCCCTGGACTCTTCCATAAACTTGAATTAAAGTTGATCTAACCTGTTTCAATTCAAACTGATATCTTAGCATTTTATATTTTAAAGCGTATCGGACGTGCTTACAACTTTAATCATATTTTTAGCAAATTCAGCGGGAAATCTTTTCAACAAGTTTCTTTACACCCTCCTGCACCTCTTTCGAAAGCCCATTCCCGAATGCTGTATCCTTAGCACGAATGCCCCATATTTCAATATGTCCGCAACACTTTTTTATAAACTCGATAAAAAGAGAAATAGGAATTGTATGTGTTGAAATTGTTTGACCATCTATATGCTCTGGTTTTATTTTTTTGATCTGTCCGGGTTTTCCGTCAAAACTGGCAGCATCCACAATGACCAATCGTTTTGGTTTTATCTTGCAGATATCATCTATAAAGCGTTCAGGTGTGGTTTCACAGAAAAAAACTCTGTATTTAGTGGACAGCTCTTTTGCCACCTCGATACCAGCGCCATCATCCTTTCTCCACGGATTTCCTATGCCACAAATTACAAGTTCTGGTTTTCCCATTATTTTCGGATTACCTTAACTAAATGCACGCTACAACTGATACACGGATCATACGCACGGATGATCATCTCAAGCGGAAGCTCAAGATCGCTTGCATTCTGTTCGACGAGGTTTTCAACTGCATTCCTCATGTACATTTCTGCAGCATCAAGGTTTTGTGTTGTTGGAATCACATAATCAGCGTATTTAACCTTTTTATCTTCAACCTCTGTATGATGTATTAGTAATCCTCTCGGTGCCTCTACCAACCCCGTTCCTTGCCCTGAGTCGCGCCTCTGTACTTTGTCCTCCCATGGCGTGCTTTTAATTTCATCGACAAGCTGTGGTATATGTTCAAGACAGAAGAGCAGTTCTATTGCCTGGGCAATATTGTTGTAATGAGGATTCCTATGCCAGTGTTTATTGTAATACTTTTTAAAGTATTTAAGAGCCTCACCGTTTAGTCTGTCACTCATATTGAGAAGTCTTGCAAAAGCGCCCACGGAATATGGCTTACCTTTGTAACGGCAGCGTTTTGCAAAAGAATGAGGTACGACTCGCTCATTGCTAACTTTTTGATATTCGTTCGCTGGATACGTTTCACCCGTTGAAATGTAAATAGTGTCTGCCCTGAAATCATAGGTCCCATCCTCGGGCAATACGGAAACAAAAGTCATATCCTCTTCCATGTAATCCGGAATACTCAATTTAGACCAGATTTCAAGGCCTTTTTTAATGGCAGGTATGAGTTCTGTTGCCCTGTTTTTTATCCAGTTGAGTTCATCATCTTGAGGAATTTTGCCAATCCCCCCCACGCTAAGATTCTCCCCATGGATTCTTCTTCCTGCTACTATTTCCATTACCTTGTTGCCGTATTTTTTTAGTTCGAGGGCGCCTGTGATATCCTGAGGGAATTTTTTGACCATTGAAATGGCATCTGGATATCCCAAGTAATCAGGCAGAGCAAGAAGGTAGTAGTGAAGGGAATGGCTCTCTATCATTTCTCCGTAATGGGCCAGCTTGCGCAGTAGTTTTAGTTTTTTCCCAACTTTTATATCTAATGCACGCTCCTGAGCCCGTATTTCTGCGAGTCTGTGGGAAAGAAAACATATAGCACAAATACGACTTGATATTGACACGGATTCCTCTGGTGTTTTGCCAACTACAAGTTGTTCAAATAACCTTGGACCTTCAAGAATATTAAATTTGACTTCTTTCACCTTGTCGTTTTCAATGATAACTTCAATCCCTCCATGACCTTCCACTCTTGCAATGGGATCCACATTGATTTTTTTATCCATTTTTACCCTCCTTTCTTGCCTCTGCATACTTGCGCAGTTTGGCGGCACGCTCGGTGCCGCCAAAAATGGAGAATCTTTTGATGATTTTATCAAGAGTATATCCTTTTTCTTGTAAAAGGGCAATTCCTGAGGCAAAATTCTCTTCCTGAACAGGTCCCCAGCATCCGATACAACCTATGTTAAGGCTTGGACAGATGGCTCCACAACCGGCATTGGTTATCGGCCCAAGGCATATTTCCCCTTTCAGCAGTAAACATTCATTTTCTTTCCATTTGCATTCTGCACAAACGGGATAATCTGGATTTTTGGGGATAATCCCCTGTGATAATAGCCCGGCCATTTTCAGAAATGGCTCCTTCTCTATAGGACACCCGGGGAGTACTGCATCAACCTTTACATAAGACGAAAGGGGCCTGGGCTCAAGGGGAGGGCTTATTTTGACTGCATCTGCACTGCCATATACACGCTTATATCTTTCTATCCATGCTTCAGCGCCCATGTACATTGCTTGAACTCCGCCAAAAACGGCGCAGTGGCCAATAGCTACAAGAATTCTGCTCTTTTGTCTAACCTTTTTAAGCTCCTTGAGATCTTTTTCCGTAGAAACGGAACCTTCAACAAAAGCAACGTCCAGAGGTGCGCTTTCATCTTTTGCTCTTGAAGCCATTACAAATGATTTCACTTCGAATATATCAAAGATTTTCAAAAGTTCATCTTCGCAATTCAAGATATTTAATTGATCTCCGGCACATCCTGTTAACCCATAAATGCCAATTTTAGGCTTTTCCATTGTACCCTCCTCAGATTAAATTTCTTATTGTTTTTACATCCCACAGTGAGAAAACAGGACCGTCAATACATGTATACTTGTGTCCAACAACGCACTGCCCGCATTTACCCATTCCGCATTTCATTCTCCTCTCAAGTGTCATATAGATATTTTTCTCGTGGATTCCCAGATTCAGAAACTCGTTAACAACAAATTTGTACATCACAGGAGGGCCGCATACAACAGCAACAGTGTTTTCAACATCAATTTCTCCAACATGCTTGAAAAGGTTTGTAACCACGCCAATGTTGTAATTCCATTCCCCTGTCTCGTCTCTGTCTACCGTTAAATAGCAATCAAAGTCCTCGCGTTCCATCATATCAATAAACTCCCCTTTGAAAAGCATATCATCAGGTGTTTTTGCTCCATAGAGATAGTATATTTTTCCAAACCTTTCCCTGAAATCAAGGGCATATAAAAGAACGGACCTCAATGGGGCCGCTCCAAGTCCACCTGCAACAAAGAGAAGGTCCTTTCTCAGCATTTTTTCCATGGAAAAGCCATTTCCGAATGGCCCCCTCAACCATACGAAATCATTTTCTTTGAGTTGGAATAATTTATTTGTAAGTCTGCCCGCCCTTCTGATGCAGAATTCAA
>JALTEL010000310.1 GCA_027073945.1 Caldifarciminota bacterium
CTTCATCGTAGATGTTTTTCAGATGCAGAGAGATATTGTCCGGTGAACATTGGAACAATCGCGACATGTCGGATTGCGTCATCCAGAGTGTTTCGTTGACTAGGCGGACATCTATTTTCACCCGTCCATCATCGGTTTTATAGATGAGGACTTCTCCGTTTACCGGATCCATTTCATGTTTGCGAGATCCATGACTCATAGATTAAACTCCTGACCTTTTTTAACCACGAACCACACGAAAAACACGAAATTATTTCGGGTCATTTTTGTGTGGTTGGTGTATTTCGTGGTTCACATAATAATCCTTTCAACCGTCGCTTTCGGGTGATGCCCAAAGTTGACCAGCAAACCCAGGCACAGCCAGTAATAGGTTCCCTTTTCCGGCATTATTTTCCTGGTTTTTTCAACCTCCAGAAAGGGTCATCTTCCCAATCCTCCGGCATTCCCATATGCGCTCTGCTCACTTTGGGATGTTTTCTAAGAAGATCTGCAAGCCGTATATGCCAGGCAGTGCCCGGGTTGATCCTTATCAGCAGGACTTCAATTACAATTAGGAGAAAATACAGCCGTCGAGTTGGATCGATTCTTGGATCAGATAAAGGTCGTGTGAAATCGGGCCACGGGACAGGTTTTTTTCTGGGCAGCATCGGCCTGCTGCCAAACTCACGGTTCCAGGTGCGAGCATGGTGGGCGCAGATATTCCTCAAATCGGAAATGGCACGGAACCAGGATTTCAAGACAGTGTCCGGCAGGCCCCAGAATGAAGCAATGGCTTGCTTGTCTTCTTTCAGACGCAGGTGGGAAAAAAGAACGGAAACTTCCTTGAAAGTGAGAATTTCCATGACCATCCAGATCGGAGGAAGTTCCGGATCAGAGTATTCGCTCCGATAATGCTTAATAAAGGTTTCCGCTTTGCTGGCCTCACACTTCTGGCGAATCTGCACAATCAGCCAATCATGGTCATAGCGGGTATCGAATATCTCTTTTTTGAGATAGGCATGGGAACCATGATTTTCTGCCAGAACATTGGTCATGCGGGCGCGCAAGGCCACCTCAATCCTCTCTATGGCATCGAGGATATGTAGCCTGAGCCGGCGATCGAAGATGTAGAGATCCAGCACATCGTCGAAAGTGGTTCCGGCCCTGAAATTGTGCGAAGGATCTCCCTGCTGGAAAGGAAGCGTATAGGCACTGAGTCGGTAATAACTAATAACAGAAAGATAACGTTCAGCTCTGGCTCGATCTGAGATGACAAGCCCTCGGCTGATCCACTGGTTGATATGCTCGGATACGGATAAAGGCGGTTTTCGGAAAGTGTTCATGCCCGATTCCTCAGGACATGAAAAAACCCGCCAAAGTGTGCATGCCATAATGGCAGAGGCATGGCAGGTTTGTTATTATTAAAATAGGTCAATTCAAAGATATTGTCAAGCAGTTTTTCATAACTTCCGCAAAGACTGTTTTCGTCCGCCCTATATCCGCTGCTGTTGCGGATTAACTTAGGATTGACAGTGAATTTTTCACAGTCAAACCACCTCTCGCCTTTTATTTTGTCCTTTTTCTTTTTTTCGTGTATTTCGTGTGTTTTGTGGTTCATAATTTCAGCTCCTTGCCTTTTTTAACCACGAACCACACGAAATACACGAACATTTTTTGGTCTTTTTGCGTGTTTGGTGTGTTTCGTGGTTCACATAATAATCCTTTCAACCGTCGCTTTCGGGTAATGCCCAAAGTTGACCAGCAATCCCAGCCGCAATCCTGTTGCCTTCAGGTAGTTGAATACCTGGGCCCTATGTTCCGAGCTCACATCCTTAACCGCTTTTAATTCTACAATAATTTTCCCATAACAAATAAAATCCGGCTTGTATGTCTGCTTTAGTGGTGCATCCTTGTATATCAATTGCAGTTCTTGCTGTGCCGCAAACGGGATATCACGAAGCTGTAATTCTCTTTCCAGACATTCCTGATAAACCGCCTCCAGAAAGCCGCATCCCATTTCACGGTAAACCTCGAATACCGCGCCCTGAATCCGGAATACCTCATCCCTGTATAAAAGTTTATCCATTTTTGTTTTTTTCGTGTATTTCGCGTGTTTTGTGGTTCATAATTTCAGCTCCTTGCCTTTTTTAACCACGAACCACACGAAATACACGAACATTTTTTTGGTCTTTTTGCGTATTTGGTGTGTTTTGTGGTTCATAATTCCAGTTCCTGTAAATAACGATTCAATTCCTTCTGCGTCTCGGCCAGCTCCGCCTCTATTGCCTGAATCTCTTTCTGCACCGCCGCGATATCAATGTCCCCCTCTTCTTCAAAGGTATCAACATAGCGGGGGATATTCAGATTGAATTCGGCTTCCTGAATCTCTTCCAGCGTAGCCAAA
>JALTEL010000311.1 GCA_027073945.1 Caldifarciminota bacterium
CTGGCGGGAAGCTTCCTAAAGAATAAGTAGAAGAGGTAGGAATAGATAAAAGTGGGATAATCGGGACCTCTCAAAATCGTAAAAGTTGGTGTCCCCTAACTTCGTAAAAGTTGGTGTCCCTTGACAAATGGCATCATCTTCGAGACGCTTCACTCTTACTGCCGGCCTATCAGTCAATACCGCAGGCCCATACCAGCAGTCAAAAATAAATAGCCCCCCACGGTTTAAATGAACTTTGGCTGTTTCAAATACATCCTGTAAATCCTTATTGGTAGTTTGATAACTCATCACATGAAACAAAGAAATTACTGCATCAAAACTCTTATCTGTCCGATAAGTTCTGACATCCCCCTGATCAAATGAAAGCCTTGCAGCCGCTGTCTTTTCTAACCTAATCAATCGTTTATTGGCTGCTTCAAGCATTTCACGACTCCTATCTATTCCGAGGACATCATACCCCTTACTGGCCAACAATTCCGCATGCCTGCCTGTCCCACAGCCCAATTCCAAAATTGTCCTTGCATTCGGAGAATATTTGTGAATTAACCCATGAACAAAATTTGCTTCCTTCTCATAATCCTTATCACGATAAAGCAGATCATAATAATGCGCATATTCGCCAAAATTTTTCACTGCACCACCTCACGAATAGATTTTGCTACTCTCTCAATCTGCTCATCCGTCAGAGCCAGGCCGCTCGGTATATAGAAGCCCCTCCGAGCAATACGCTCAGCTACAGGATAACTCTCACCCTCAAACAAACCCAACTTTTTAAACACCGGCTGTTCATGCATGGGCCAAAAGAATGGACGAGTGCCTATCTTTCGCTCCACCAATCGGCGCGTCGCCTCCTTCGCATTAAAAGACACACCATCTTTTAATACCAACCCATAAACCCAGTAGATATTTTCAGCATACCCTGTCTTTGCCAATGGCAACTGCAAACCCGGAATATTTTTCAATAATTCGGTATATCGATGACCCATCTGGTGTTTGCGAGTAATATGATCACCTAATTTCTCAAGTTGCGCCAAGCCGACTGCCGCCTGTAAATTGCTCATGCGAAAATTCCATCCAAGTTCCTCATGAACAAAACGTTTTTGAGTTTGAAAACATAAATTGCGTAGAGAACGACACCATTCAGCCACTTTTCCATCATCTGTTAAAACCATTCCACCCTCGCCTGTGGTAATATGCTTATTTGGATAAAAGCTAAAGGTGCTTATATCCCCAAAACTACCACAAGGCTGTCCCCTGTAATCAAGCCCATGCGCCTCTGCTGCATCTTCGATGATCTTCAACCCATATTTTTCTGCTAACGCTAAAACAGGATCCATATCTACTGGTAGCCCATAAATATGGACAACCATAATAGCCTTAGTCTTTGAAGTAATCCTATCTTCAATTTTATTTACATCCATATTCCAAGTTAATGGATCACAGTCAACAAGCACCGGCTTTGCACCTGCCCGAACAACAGCCGCCGCACACGAGATAATGGTAAAAGTAGGCATAATAACTTCATCGCCAGTGCCGATACCCAAGGCAGCCACAGCCACATCCAGTGCTGCAGAACCATTGCACACAGCCACACCATATTTCCGGCCTACCCGTGCAGAAAATTGTTCCTCAAATTTGTGAACAAATGGCCCTTCTGATGAAATCCAACCTGTATCAATACATTCCGCAAGATATTTTTTTTCATTACCATTAAGCAACGGTTCATTAACTGGAATAAATTCTGCCATAATCAGTCCTTAATTTTTATTTTATCATCTTTAACAGCTTCAAAGCGAGTCTTATCTTTCTCCCCGGCATATGGCCCTTGTTTTACTTCAATCATTTCGCTTTCTTCCAACATCACAAAGCCATGACCTCCAGTTGCCAGCAAGATCACATCACCAGGATAAAGAATACGGCTTTCAAGGTACTTCCTCTTATCATCATAGAAATCTACACGTACTTTACCGCTTTTGATGAAAAGCGTCTCCTGGGTAAAATGGACTTCACGGAGCACAAGATTATGCACATGAGGAGGTATAGCATATCCTTGTGGATGTTTCATGTAAGCCAATTGCTGAGAAAAATCATTCGGAGTAAAGAATTCAATGCCATCCTTTTGAAATTGGGTGCGAATGATAATTGAAAGGAGTTTGTTTTGGTAAGTAACGTGCTCAATCATAGGCATTTTTCTCCTTTTTGGAAAGATTATTACACAAGAAAAGCAGTCAATATTTTGACTTCAACCACCAAACTCTCGAACTATAACTCGACATATCTGAAAATTGATATCCATCGTGATGCTGTTTGGTTTATAAACGAGATATCTTCCTTTGATAGTTCAGTTTTGTACGTCCCTGCTTTCCCTTTTCTCATAAATTTAAAATCAGCAAACCGCATATCCCCTCCATAGTTATAAAACTCTTCAAGTTTCTTCATATTCTCAAACGAGGATAACTCAATGCTTTCCAAGAATATATCATTAGGAATCGTATAACCAAGAAGTTTATATAATCTTCTAAGTACCTCACTAGGATTACTCTTTAGATCCTCGTAACGAACAAAATCAATGCTAACCGACGCCGGCGTTTTTTCAACCCAGCTTTGAACATGTTTACACCACGCGTTAATACCGAACAAAGGGGAACGTATCATTTCAGATAAGCTTCCATTAAAGCTGCCCAGATTTTTTAGAAACCAATAGTAAGAAACCATTACATCACGAGGATCACGAATGATATAGATAACTTTTCTGTAAAACGGATTAAATACTGAGTGGCTTTTTATAACTCTATGTCCTGGAAATGGTAATATGTTTCTCTTAAGATCCCGGGAGCCATGAATATCTGGAATGAAATCATGTATGTTGAAAAAATTCACCTCGCGATTTATGTTACTCAATTTTAAATGAATATTAGCCATCAAAAAAGATAGCCAAGTATTTCCAGATTTCGGAAAAGATACCAAATAAAGATCGTCATGTCGCCGCTCGACAGGTGTAAGTCTTCGAATATGATATGTCAAAACATATTTTATAGATTCCTTAAAAAGTAATTTTAGATCCTGTATCTTATACATGACTATATTTTTCCATTTTTTAATTTAAATGCGAGTCAAAATGTCTATTAAGTCATTTTTATCCCGTAATTTGTTTTCTAATTTTTGGGTATGCCTATTTAGTTCCATTAATAAATCCATTTTTTTAAGCTGTCTAATATTTGTGATATAAACCACATCATCATAATCTTTCATATCATCGCCTCCCATATAACCAAACAGGTCAAGACTGATTGCAAGTTTTGTTTTAAAAAAGCTTGTCCACCATAATACCGTGGAAACATCAGATACAACTATCTTACTCTTGAGTATCCATTTCTCAGCCTTTTCTGATTCCTTAAGAATAACAACATTGTTGCAATTCTTTTTGATCTCTTTTAATATATTATTCCAAATAAAATCCCCTTTTGAATTTTGATGCAATTTAATGTCTATTTCCCATTTCGGTAATTTGTTGTGAAAAATGTTTATTACTTCTGACCATATCTGGAAAATTTGTTTCTTAATATCATCTTGCTTATCTTTTTTTTGAATGATTAACAAATCAACAAAACCATAACTCGGCAAAATAGTAATTCTATCTTCTTCTATGTCTGTTGGATAAAGAAAATTATTGCATTCCTGCCCAATGATTTCTACTGGGTGTTGAATTAACATAATTTTCTCACTTTGACCCATCTCTTTTTCTGTTCTTTCTTTCTCTCTTGTTTTATACATTAAATAGTAATCATGATAGTTTTCTGAATTCTGCTTAAAAACCTTTCCTGAATAAACCTTCAATGCTGGGTGAAAAATTTTCCTTAAAAATATAAAAGGTAACAAGAAGTAGTCCAATAGAAACGATATCTCTTCACGTATATTGCGTATGATTGACGCCAACCATACTGGAAGAATTGGGTATTTGTTTCTTATCCGGGATATAGCAAAAGCTTTTCGTGCACTAAAATCTGCATCCCAATTCATCGCCTCACGCCCCATCTGTATCGTAATGATCTGAGTATTTTTCTTTTTGGACCAATAGTAAAGATACATGTTTATGGGATAAACATGATTATGCTGAATCACAAATTGCGGATTATATTTTTCGGCTAATTCAGAAAATGCCCTTGAATAAAACCTATGTCTCTTTAAAACACCCTGGTTATCAGGAAGATAACATACCTCTATTACATCGCGTAACTCAGAAACTTTGATAAATAATGGATCTTTTCTATAGTTTTCCGCTACCACCATCACAATCCGATACTGCTTCGAAAGCTCCCAGAAGTAATATACACCTGTGGTCCAAAAAAGGTGCAAGGGGCCAGGCATAAAAATGACTATTGGTTTGAAGGTATTCCTACTCATGGCACGAACACTTTTTTAAGATAGATAAATTCTTTTTTAGAAAACACGCCAAGAATAAGAACCCCGGCAGAATATGCAAACACACCCAAGATGACCCTGCTTAAAAGAAACATAGTCTGATAATGTGCCAAATCATTTGCCAACTTTATCTTGACAAACATCAAAACTACAACCATGATTATAGAAGCCAATATTGATTTCATGGTAATTTTTCGGTTCCAGTCTATTTCCCATATTCGACTTGCAACTCGTTTCGCGTAAATAAAAACAACAAGATAGCTTATCATTGTTGTTACAGCCGCTACAGCGATATTCCTGAAAAAATAAAGAAAGATTAAATTTAAAACCAAATTGAGAACTGCTGCCACAGCGCTTATCTTAAACATAATCCTTGTTTTCATCCGCACGAAAAATACATTATCAAGGATTACAGTTAATCCATAAAAGACAATCCCTATAGCTACAATGGGTATCACCATGTATGCCTTGGATGCCACCTCCGCATTAGCAAAAAGTGTTAGCAGTGGCTTGCTTAGTATAAAACAACCGGCAACAAAAGGAGTCGCCAAAAGTAAAAAGCCTTTTAACGTATAATTAATCATCGTTTGCGCTTCATGTTCTCTTCCTTCATCTACGGCTTTTGAAATAAGCGGAGGCAAAACAACCCCTGAAACTTTAGGGAAAAATATTATCAATGAACCAAGCATATAAGCCGGATTGTAATAACCAACTGCTGTAACAGAAATAAAAGCCGCTATAAAATACCTATCGCTGCCGCTTAAAATAAAATCGACTAAGTAACTGAGTATCAATGGAAAACCGAGTTTAGCATCTCCGATAAGTTGCTTTATCCCGTAAAAATATGGTTTTAATCCGATCTCCCCCAACATCTTAATTAATAAGGGTATTGTAATAATAACCATCACAAGGATTTGCAAGGCAAGTAATAGGTTGACTGTTAATTTCTGACTTAGTGCCAGTATAAAAAGGATCACCCCAATGAAAGCGTAAGGTTGAAAAACAGTCGAATAGTTGAAATACGCCATTCTATTTGTGTAACGAAAATAATCAGTGGATTGGCTCCATAGCGTCATTGCTAAGAGGTAGATCGGAATTAACCATATAGCTAATTGAAAATCATGTATATGCCTTTGTACCAAAGGATTAAAAAATAATGCAAGTAACGAAAATACAATAATAACCGCTACCTGGAAAAGAAACTGCGGATAGAACAACTCTTGCCTTGCTTTTTTCTCCACAGAAGACGGTAAAAAACGCTTGTATCTAAATCCTACTCCAAAAGAGGAAATTCCAAACAAAAGCCCAAGTGTTGTAATAACCAGTGTATATCCTCCATAAACCGTAACCCCAATAGATTTTATCAAAATCGGCAGTAAGATAATGCCTTTTAGGTAAATCAGGATATGTCCGGAAAGAACAATAGTATTATCTTTGATGAATGACTTGGAGTAGGATTGAGACATTAAAGAATTTTTTTAGCCCAACATTAATTACAAGGATTTTTAAGTCTTTGAAACACTTGCCAAAATCGTATCACATTTTCCGATGGACGCGAGTTGTTTTTCATAAGCTGCATGCAACTCTGGGGAATTAAAAAAATGCCATTTTTGGTGGCCGCCCGGTCTACCATTAGCAAGCCAGTATAGATGATTGGGTAAAGAATATCTTTGAATCTGTTTGATATAGTTCACTTTGAAATTTAGTTGGGCAAATAACATTGCCAGCGTCTTAGCGGTATACAAAAAGAGATGGCAGCTCCAATATGTAAAATTGGAAAATGCTTCATTGTTGTAAAGTGTCAACAATGCATCATCAGCATTCGGCACTTCCACGATAATTTGTCCGTCACCTGCCAGTATCTCACTCAATTCACCCAATATCGATCTTGGATCGGGGATGTGCTCCAACACGTGAAACATAGTTATGATATCGTACCCCCCCCCGATAATATCTTGCTGGATTTCGGATAGTTTCTGGAAAACCGTGAGTCCATGGCTTTGAAAATGATTCTTCAATCTTGCTTCAGGTTCCACGCCATGTGCAGTTGCAGCCAACTCCTGTGCCTTTAAAAGAAATCCACCTGCCCCACATCCAAAGTCCAACAGTTTCCTATTTGGCAATACAGATTTGAGATACTGAAAACGTCGCTCGTCATCCCATGCAGTATCTCTCAGTATGGTTTGTGGATCCGGAATATTTTCACCATGCATTCCGGCATCTTCATAAAAACCCTCTTTGATATGATCAAATGATGAAAGAAAAACAAGTCCGCAGGAAGCACATTCAAGAATTTCTAATTCAGGCATGTCACGCACGCTGCCTGGCCTTTTCTTAAACTCTGTGCCTCCACACAGATAGCATTGTCTCCGGTCTTTAGTTTCCTTATCTACCAACAAGTCCTGCCTCCATCTATAATAAGATTGGCGCCTGTCATGTAAGATGATGCATCGGAAACAAGAAAAAGAACTGCGGCTTTGTATTCGTCATTTTGTGCCATGCGACCCATTGGTATCAGGTTGGTCAGCTTTTCTACAAAGTCCTCCGGCTGATTTGTGTAAATTCCGCCGGGAGAGATGGAATTTACCCGAATATTTTTGTCTGCCCAATAAGTGGCAAGGTATTTTGTGAGACCGATGATTCCATGCTTTATTACAGAATAGGTCACGGGTTTTACGGGCTGCTGGTCCTCAGGCAATCCGTTTTTTCGATAGATCCTTTGATCCGGGGCAATAACTCCTAAGTCTGAAGCTATATTCAAAATGACACCTCCGTCATGTTCAGCCATATATCTGCCGACAATTTGGCTACATAGAAAGGCGCCTGTAAGACCTACGGCCATATCTTTCTGCCACATCTCTAAAGAGAAATTCTCAAACCTGGACCATGTTTGTGAGGTATGTGAGTCTACTTTTGGGTCATTGGCGGCATTGTTTATGAGAATATCGACCCGATGATTGACTGATAGGACACCATCCAAGCCCTTGCTCACAACATTTGGGTCTGTAATATCGACCTTCATACCTTGACACTTGACATTGAATTTCTTTCCAATTTCATCTGCCCTGGCCGCAGCGTTTTCACCATTGATGTCCCAAAGTATAGGGATTCCACCGGCCTCGGCGATGGCCTCTGCATGCTGGACACCAAGAAGGCCGGCTCCCCCGGTGATAATGGCGACACGATTTTCCAGCAGGAATTTATCTAATGTTGTACTTTTCATTTTTTTAGAACCCCCTTGTTTGGCCTCCATCTGCAACCACACAGGATCCAGTAACAAAAGATGCTTTATCTGATGCCAGGAAAACCACAATATTTGCAATTTCTTCAGGGGTACCAAAACGTTTAAGAGGCACATTAGTTGTGATGTAATCCATAGTAGCCTTTTTATCTTCCTTGAGTTTCAAATCCCAGGTACTCCCGGGAAACAGGATATTGCCTGGAGCAACACAGTTGACCCGAATTTTATACTTAGCTAATTTATACGATAGGTTCTTTGCAGTGGAAATTAATGCCGCCTTGGCCGCCTCATAGGCAACAGGCGC
>JALTEL010000312.1 GCA_027073945.1 Caldifarciminota bacterium
GCTTCCAAGGATCTGCTGAAACAATTCTTAAGAGTATTAAAGGCACAAGAACCCCTGTTAAAGTTGATGGTCTCGTAAAAAAATGGTAATTTCTCATTTTTATCCGAGATCCATGCTACCCTCCTTAGGATCGAAAATTTTATAAGTTGAACGAAATTGCTTGTCTTCCGGCCCATCTACTTCGTTGCATCAAAGGCCGAATACGTTGAGTATGCAACCTTTAATGCGCCTTGTACATGGACCGAAATTCTGCGTTATTTCTGTTCAACTTATTTCATCTCCGATCCTTACCTTTAATTACTTGCCAAGTACCTGAGTAATTCTATCCAATGCCCAGTCAATCTCTTCTTTTTTAATAATTAGAGGAGGTGCAAATCGTATGGTATAGGTGTGGGTTTCTTTACATAGAATCCCCAGTTTCTGCAATTTTTCTGCTATTGCCCTGGCGCCGCCTTCGGTGCCTTCATGCAGTTCGATTGCAATCATCAGGCCGCGGCCCCTGATATCCTTGATGTCTTTATTTTTAATTTTCTTAAGTTCTGAAAGAAAATAATCCCCCATTTCTTTGGCATTCTTGATCATGCCTTCATCTATAAGAACCTTAAGTGCAGTCCGTGCAACACTGCAGGCAAGCGGGTTTCCACCAAATGTAGAACCATGCTGGCCGGGTTTTAAAATTTCCAGGACTTCTTTATTGGAGAGTACCGCAGACACCGGATAGAAACCGCCTGAAAGCGCTTTACCGATAAGGGTCAAATCGGCTTCGATGCCTTCGTGCTCCTCTGCCAGAAGCGCCCCTGTTCTCCCAAGACCTGTCTGAATCTCATCCAGAATAAGAATTATATTGTTCTGCTCGCAAATTTCTTTAACTTTTTTAAAATATCCCTTGGGTGGGATAATAACTCCAGCCTCTCCCTGGATTGGTTCCACCAGAAAAGCTGCTGTATTTTCGTTTATAGCACTTCCAAAGGCCTCTGCATCACCAAATGGAATAATTTTGAAACCAGGGGAAAAAGGACCAAAATTATCTCTTGCATTGTCATCTGTTGAAAATCCGACAATAGAAAGAGTGCGACCATGGAAATTGTCACTACATACTATGATCTCGGCTTTATCCTTTTCAATCCCTTTAACTTCATATCCCCATTTGCGAACACATTTAATTGCCGTTTCAACGGCCTCAGCCCCACTGTTCATGGGAAGTACCTTATGGGATTTGGTCAATTCACACAGCTCTTTATAAAACATCGGAAGCTGGTCGTTTCTGAATGCTCTTGATGTTAAGGTAAGCTTGCCTGCCTGCTCTACCAAGGCCTGTTGAATTTTAGGGTGACAATGTCCCTGGTTCACTGCGGAATAAGCTGACAAACAGTCCATATACTTATTGCCATCAACATCCCAGACCCAGATCCCCTGACCACGGTTTAATACGACATCAAGGGGTTTGTAGTTTTTCGCACCAAACTTGTCTTCTATACTGATATAACTTTCTGA
Organism: Caldifarciminota bacterium; assembly: GCA_027073945.1. The sequence continues at coordinate 1,495 of JALTEL010000312.1, forward strand.
CTTCATCATAATCTCCTTTAAATATCAATTTTCATGTAAAATGACCCCTTGCAGGGATCTTTTGTCTTCGATGCTTCAAACTAAACTGACAGCGGCAAAATCTGTGTAGACCTTCACATATTTGGAGGTAATGGCAGAGAGTATTCCTGGGTAGGTTGGGATAAATTGGATTTCATCACCAACCTTGAATGAAGTCCTCGATTCGGTGACATCAACCACCAAATGGTCACTACTGGCAGCCACAACTGATATATTTTTATCAAGGGGAAGCAGATTATCAGGGTATATATCCTGCTTCCCAATCGCCAGGATAGCTCTGGTTCTAACTCCCTTAGACTTAATCTTCGGGATTTGTCCAAAGGAATCTCTGGAGATGGAACCTAAAGGTGTTGATTCTTTTTGTTTTAATTCTATGATTTCGGCAAATAACTTTACCGAATCCTGAAAGGTTCCCTTTATATTGGTGAAAATATCCGTATGTCCTAAAAGGATTCCTTCACCAATTCTTAGTTGATTGATTTGTTCAGGGAGGGTGTCGTTTACGACTAAAGCCAAAGAACTGGTGTTCCCTCCTGAGAGTATTTCAAGCTTTATACCAAGATCTTTTTCTATTTTTATGGATAAAGATACCAATTCCAGCAATTTTTCAGGGGTTGGATCAACTCCGCTGATGCAGTTAAAATTAACCCCCAGCCCCTTCAATCTAACACCTTTTAAATTACTAATTTCCTTAACCAGACTAAAAACATCTGCAGGCAGAACACCTTCCCTTAAATCACCCAGATCAACCATCAATATGATGTCATGTATTTTTTTTTGTATACTGGCCGATAATGAAAGACCTTTTATAATGACTAATTCAGAATTCAAACTACAAT
>JALTEL010000313.1 GCA_027073945.1 Caldifarciminota bacterium
TCACCTTCTGGATAGGCATCAAAAAATATCACCCCTCCAGATTTTTTCTGTGTGCCAAATATTAGCTGAGCTTCCATTACCTTTGAACTTTGTTTATTCCTTACAATATCCAGATTGATTTTTTCAACAGTTTCATTTTGTAACTTAATACGTGTTTTGTCTCTCTTTACGGAAGACATTCTCTCAATATACTGTGAACCCTCTTTTTCCCATTTACCATACTCAAAGCTGTCTATGAGAGAATCCAGACACTCAAGGTCTATATTTTCATCCTGCAGGTTCTCTGCCCACCAGAGTACATAAGCATTACGGGTTATTCCTTTAAGTGCACTGCCAGGTATGTACGGGATACCTGTTAAAAAATCGAGGATAATGCCTGTTTCATATATGTGTGTTGAGCCAAGCCCTACAACCATTTTATTTTTTAAATAGAGATTAAATTGTTTGGTATTAGGTATAACTCCTTGCCAATTTGGTGTTTTTCTGAATTTTCTTGAGTTATTTAAGAGTGAACGTATTGTATTATCAGAAGATATGCGTCTGAAGAAATCCAATTTTGATTTTGTTTCAATGAATTTTTCCCTGGACTGGTTTTCAAGCAATGGCAAGCCGTATTTATTGAACATAAGGTAGAAATTCTCCACTGTTCGCGGGAATGTAAAGTAATAATTGTGTTTCCCTTTAGTAGATTCTGTCAGCACATGTTTTTTCCTGGTATCGGAAGGTAAAGCGTAATGAAAGAGAACAGGTTTATCATCATATTTGTTATAGGCTCTCATCAGTTACGCTCCAGGTTCTTCTTTCAACATACCTTCTGCAAACCTTCTCATCCAGTTTAACAGGGCAATTATTTCATCTGTTTTGCGAATTACCGTGAGGCTATTCCATGACACCATTTCTCTGATTAGCTCTTCATTATTATCCTTATCCCAGAATCGGGCAATGTGGTTCAGGAGCAATCCATGAGTCTTTTTTTCAGGCTTTTCAGACTCCCAATTTTCCCCGGATTTTGCAAATTCAAAACTCATGGCAGCAAGAAGACCATTGGTTTTTATTGCTATGGGCAGTTTTTTGACATAGGAAATGTATTTGCCCTCGACATCATCTTTGTAGTTTTCCTTAACTTCTTTTACAAACTTAAAAGCCAGATGAGCCAATTGCTGTCTTTTTCTTGCTATGTAGTTACTCATCTTTAACCTCCTGAGTGTGCATATCGAAAGTTTTGAGAAGGGTAAACCCTCTACCTATTGTCTTGTTCCCACCTATCTGCATAATCTCGGGTACATTATCTTCAATCCTGCTCTTAACCGCATTAGCTTCCATGTTCATTCCTGCAAAATCTCTATTATACCTGAATACAGTATAGAGTAGAGTATCTCGAGGGACATTTTCTTCATACCACAGAGCACCACCTTTTACTGTTCCTGTATTATCGTCTATTCTTGTCCTTGCTACAACTTCTGTAAAGTGTTTGGTAAACTCACGGAAAATGTCATCATGGAGTATCACTACCTTTTCGGGAATGCCATCCTTGATATACGATGTCTCATCATTGCTCAATTTTTGCGCTATGCTTGTTAAGAGTTTCTTTAGTTTCTCATTAACGTTGTTTTCTTCCACATTAAAAGTGAACTCCTCAAGAATAACATCTCCATCCAGTTTTACTTTCTCTGAAAATGCAATAGCTTTGTCTTCGGCCACATTAAAGTTAATTTCCTTTTCCCCTATTTCCCTCAGAAAACCGTTTAGCACAGAAGGGGAGGTTGTGTATGCAAACACACCTTTTACTGATTTAACAGGGAAAAACAGTATCCTTGCATCCTGGATGGATATACAGGAAGAGTAGTCTCCACCCGGATCTTCATGACCAAAAATAGCATCCAGTTCTTTGTCATTCAACTTATTTTTGTAATAATCCCTGAGAACTCCTTTTAACTCCGATGCCTGGATAATTGGCAAATCAGTGTGAACCTCTCTCTGAATAGGTAGGTCAACAATGGAAAGACTCGAGCCGCTCCCTGCATGAAGCGGAGTTAGGGTGTAAAGTAACACCACGGATTTTTCATCGAACATTATGCACCTCCTTTGTTTTCATTACTTACGCCTATTACGGTTAAACCAAATCCAAGGTTATTAAATTCATCATCCATTGAGTGTGGCTTTAAATAGTATTCTTCGAATATACTATCCAGTTCATTCATGTCTTTTACTCTAAAGGTATAGTATGAGCCCGCCGGAACTGCTCTTAGACTCGTGCGGGAGCCCCATTCACCCATAGACCAACCTGATATTACCGCATAAGAACCAACTGCAAGGCTTTTGAGTTCCAGTCTATTACTATTGTAATCGAGTATGTATCCATTTTCAAAAACACCAGGGGAAAGAAGAATTATTTTCAAAAATCCGGTCTTTTTAACCCTTTCTTTTATATCTTCCCTGTGCTTTTCTAACGCTTCATGAAGAGATAAAGCTTTTATTTGATATTCACTTGTTCTCATATCACCGCCCATAAGAATTGTCCCTTTATCCTTTTCAGCTAACATGCTATCGTCTATATCCATTTCAGCAAAATACCTGATACCATCTTTTGGACTTACAAACTCAGTTGCAAATAATCTTCCCTCATCTGCAATTCCTTTTTCGGAAATTGCTGTCTGAACCCGCTTCTCTATTTCAAATAATTTACCAGTCCCAATTACATCGACTTGAGGCTTATTTTCACCTACCACAAATTCTGTTTTTTCACCTTTAAGGTATTCTGTAAAGGATTTCAAAAGGAAGTATCCATTAACTGGTTTAATTTTACAATCCTTGAATTTTGTTACAGATATCCCTGTACCTTTTAAAGGCTTAAATACAAATTTACTGCTTTCCCCGGTCAGAGCAAGATTGTCATATACAAACGCCATCCCTTTTTCATCATCCTTGCATTCTGACACGTCCAGTGGCACCGGAATAGCAAAACTTTCATATTCTTCAAGATAAACACCGTAATGCACAATTTTCATTCTTAACAATTTTTCATATTTCTCTGAGTCATTTACCTCGCCAGCTACAATCTTGCGAAACTTTTTGAAGGAAAGGGCTCCTTTATCTATCAGCAGACTCCACAAAGCACCTCTTAAAGTATATGGAGACGGCAGAAGATTGGTTCTAAGGATATGCTCAAGTTCTGCCTGAGCAGGAGTTCCCGCACCAAATCGGATAACATCATAAGGCTTTATAAAAAAGGTTTTATACATCTTCCGACCTCCTTCCAAGGAATCTTGCGATATTCAATAAGTTGAAAAATCTTTGATTATTTGAAATTATTTTATTTCTTTCAGCTTCACCCTCCATGAAATTCTCTGGCATTTTGTAAAGATAAATAAGATTATCCGATATAAACTCTACAATTTGTTTTTTATCATTCTTGCTCAAATTTTTTGCATCATTCCCCGTGGTATTTCCAATTTTTAACACGGATATTTTTCTCATAAGCAATCTTTTAATTTCTACCTGCAACATTTCCTCAAGTTCAGAAGACTCTTGTTCCGCTATGCTTTCAAATTCCTCTGTTAATTGAACTACGAATGAATCTGACAAGCTTACAATAGGCAGCTTTTCTTTGAGGAATTCTATATCTTTTTCCGTATAAATTTCCTGGTAGAATTTAAGCAGGGTATCTATTTTATCCTTTCTAACGTCAATTGGCGTATAAACTTCCATGAGTGTTGACATGAGCTCGACAAACAAAGCAGCAGGGAATGTAAATTTTTTGTCATTCGAATTGACCTTTTTAAGCCACTTATCGCCTGCATTAATGTGTTCTCCGCTTCTTTTCATCAAATATATACCAAAGGCATCTCTGCCAATTGTATTCTTTGCATATTTCTCAACTTCTCTTGCCTTCTCAAGTACTATGGAAAGAGGTGTGAGGTAATGAGCAAAAACAAGACCTGCTGAGGCGGTTGCAACATGTCCCATCGTGGGTACGAGTTCCCTGTTGTTTATCATTATGTAAGATTTTTCCGATATAGCATGCCATTCATCTTTTTTCCCAAAGTGGAAAGCTCTACCCTGAGATACTCCCCGCCCCCCATACAACATGTAGGTGGAGAAAGCAGTATTTAAAGCCCTGTGTTTAGGAGCAAAAGCAAGCACATCATCCCCTCCGGCATATATAAGGAAACCATAATTTTCCCCGATTACTCTTGGGACTATTTTGCTTGCAAATTGGCTGAGGGAGTGGCTCATAAACCTGTGTATAGCAGGAGATATTGGCTGTTTTTTTGATAGCTTTTGTTGCACTTCCTCGGTTCTATCAATACTGAGTTTCACTTGTGGATGCAAATAACGTTCTATATTCTCCAAATATTCCCCGGAAAGCCATTTGCCCATCCTGTCTCCATCAAACTGCATTACACCGTAATACTTTTCATAGTTTTTCATACAGTGTTCTTTTTTGACTTTTTTCAGAGACTTAAAAATTTTGTTATAATATTCCTTGCCTTTTTTTATGTTTTTCAATATCTCCGGATTATCTCCTTCAAAATCTTTTGAGATTCTATCGTAGGCATTTACGTCATAGAGCTCACCCTGTAATTTTAACTCCAGGGGGGTTCTTACACCATTTCCGTATTTTTCAATATTTACACTATGCAGCTCTCTTGCCACCCTTTCCACATAGAAGTCTTCTCCCAGAGAGCCCTGCAGCATGGTAATTAATTTTAGCCATTCGTCGTTAACTTTTTCAACATTGGCATATTGCTCCCAGAAACACTTAATGTATTCGGCAAAAGCGACCTGTGCAACAGATGGTATGCGTTTGTAATGCTCAAAATTACTCTGCTTTATGCCAAATTTTTCAGATAGTATTTTGCCGTAAATATTCAGAAACTCACGTTTTAAAATACCCATGAGACACAGCTGTTCATGCTCATTTTTGACTATGGATGCATTTTCTGCATGTATTTTTCCCCATATCTCTCTGTAATCATCACGTTTTTGCGGTTTATACGGCATTAAGACACTTCTTTCACCACAAATTGTACATTTCTCCCCCTCTTCTCGTGCCTGCTTGAATTCTCTCACTCTTTTTCTTGTCCCAAGTGCAGATTCAGTATTAGTGTATTCTTTTTGGTAAACCTCTCTCCATCCACCGCTCCCCTTTTCAGCAGCATTGATAACCCAATAGTATTCAAAAGCTCCATCTTTCTGCCTATCAAAAGTCTTATCAATATACTCTTTATCGATATTTAATCCCAATTTTTCCCATATCTCTCCAATTTTATCTTCTGCCGCGGAAAACAGCTCATTTTTTGCCTTTAGAAAAGATTCTTCCACTTCTTTTGCAATTTCAACTGCTCTATCTTTGGGCAACACTGCAAAGAATCTATTTGGCATGGTTGGGATAAATAGACCTTTTAAACTCTTCTCAAGCTCTTTTTTAATCATATCCCGCATTTTTTCATTATATGTATTTTCTCCGGCTTGCTCCAAATCATCTCCGGAGTTCAGGTCAAATATGGCATACTTGCTCTGTAGATAAACATCCATAAGCGGGGCTTCAAATAAATTCGGGAATATTATGCTATCTGGCCCGAATTTTTCTATGACGGGTTCCATTGAGCGAAAAATCAAATACGATAAAAGTAAACTCCCTGCCAGAAGGTCAGATGTTTTTCTTGCCTGCTCAATAAATTTTTGGACAGGTCCTATTGTGAATATAAAAAATACAGGGGTTTCCAGCGTCCCGACAAAAGCTGAAGTGGTGATATCATGAAGAAAAACGGAATGATTTGGTGTTCTGGTATCAGCAGGCAAAAGATGCCACAGGTATCCGAGTCTGTTTTCATACTTGTCTTTGTCCGTTTCTCTCTGTTGCTCAACAGCTATCATCATTGGGATAGAAAGCCTCCATAAGATAAAATACAGCTTTTTATAATCAATATTGCTCTTATCATCTGTATTATCTATGTAGGCATTTTTAAGTACCAGTCTTAGCATCTGAATCACTGTATCCCGTGCATGCGTACTTATTTTCTCTTCAAGACTCTCTATGTTGCTCCAGTGATATAACTCACCGAACTTTCTCAGGTCGTATTCATCATAAGAAAGAGGATGAACAAGAACGGGTTTTTTTACAAAGCTTACTTTTAGGAAGTTTCCATTTTTGTCTTTCAACTCTTTGTATAATGAACGGTCAAAAGCTGCAGCAATTCTGTCATATTCCTTCACTTTGTCTATATAATTCCCGTCTATGCCAAGCAGTTTTGCCAATTCTCTGGCAAATTCCTCATGTGGCTGTGCATCTCGTTCTCCAAGAATAAGTGCTTTGTTCAACGGGTCGTGAAGGAAAGCCGCGACTTTTAGTTTCCAGAATTCGTTATTCATGATTTCCTCCTTGAATTCCCATCAAAAATTTTTCAAACCCTAAAATTTTTTCTCCATCATACTTTTCATACCTTCTGATACTATTTGGATATGCAGGATTTACTTTTGAAATCACAATACAATATTTCTCTCCGATATTCTTGACCCCCACCCAATATGGAGAGGCGAATCGAGGCCCCACACTGCCAAGGAGAGAAGTCCTGTACCTATGAGTGGCCTCCCCGATTTTTTTGACTGCTTCTTCCCATTTTGAAAAGCAGTTGCCATTATCCTTCTTCGTAACTTCAACTTCAGTTAAATATGGATAATACTTATTACTTCTTAAAGATTTTAATGTCACTTTTGGCTCGTTTGGAGACAATAAATATTCTCCTTCTCCAAAAAATCTAAGCTCATTGAACACTTCTTCAATATAATCATGAGCTGATTGAAAATCCTTATATTGAATAGCACCAAAACCCCGCCGTGCCCTCTGTCCAAATCCGCCAAGCAATGAAGCGAGTTTTAATGTGTGCATTCCGATTTCCAAAAACTCTTCATTTGTTGATAAAACGACAGCTTTGAATTTTTTATCAGGTGGAATTGCTTTTAATGTAAATCTACTATCTTTTCTATGCGGTAGTGGATTATAGGAAGCTCCACCTTCTAAATTTTGCAGTATTAAAGTAAATTTACTTTTTTTAGCAATGGGCGAAGTACCTCCAAAAATTTCAGTTTCTTTCTCTTTCAATCTTGTAATGGGTGAGTTAACTATTGCCCTCCACCAGTACCGCATAAGCCCCTTGAATGAAGATGCTCTCAATTCTGCTTTTGGATTTGTCCCGTGCATGAACAAAGGGGTTATAGTCTTTAGTATAATACTTTTCATAATACCCTATTGTAAATGGCCATGATGTAAAATTATAAGGCCTGTGACAAATTGATACAAGTTGTTTATAAAAACGTCTGAAATTTGTTTTTACTGACTTATGCGAATATCCGAATGATAGCCGTTATAATTGCAATTGTACCTCCAATAATTCCCATTGTTCTTTCGTGCTTTTGCTGTTCGCGTATCTGCTTCTGCTCTTGAATTCTATTTACCATTGGTGCTGCAATTTTTGCTATTTCAAATATCATCCTTATCATATTATCACCTCCTTTATGTTATTTATTTTTATATTATTCTTTATTTTCTTCATTTTCTTTATTTTCCTCCTCCTTGATATCATTTATTACTTTCACCATTACCCTTAAGATATGAAACACTATATAGATGATTACCCTTAAGATATGAAACACTATATAGATGACTATTGTTTTCCATATCATATTACCACCTCCTCTCTATATTTTGGCTTTCTTTGTTTTTACTGACTTGTGCGAATATCCGAATGATAGCCATTATAATTGCAATTGTACCTCCAATAATTCCCATTGTTCTTTCGTGCTTTTGTTGTTCGCGTATCTGCTTCTGCTCTTGAATTCTATTTACCATTGGTGCTACAATATTTGCTATTTCAAATATTATTTTTATATTATTCATTTTTTACCTCCTTTTTATAC
>JALTEL010000314.1 GCA_027073945.1 Caldifarciminota bacterium
GGTCTATGGTTTCGAAGAAATTAACGACAATAAATAAAAAAACAGCCCCGGCTGTAAAGATTAAAAGAAATATTAGAAATCTTTTCAATATATACCACTGTAATTTTTTCATAGTAAAATTATAAAGTAAAACTTTTGAATAAACATAGAAAGCAAATTAAATTGCTGACAAATGCCTGTATTTCTTGATTGTACACGGACTTTGAAATAATATACCAGTATGATTGTGATTGCACTGTGCGCGTTTCTGGAGATTATTCCCGAAAGTTTTTATTACAAGGTCTTTAAAAATAATCCTGTGAATTTACAAAAAATACTTGTGGATGGGTCACCTGTGCTCAGGGATGAAAAAATGTTAGATTTTTATATGCTCAACGGACTTAGATTTGATGAAGGGATAAACAACAGGCTTACTGTGGGAATGGTGGGCTATAATGTTAATATCAGCGTTGAGGCCAGATATGGAAATGAGCATTCTTACCCTTACCATAAGTTTAAGGGGCTTATAGCCAGCGATTACAAGAGGGCTTATCTCGGTTTTAATGCAAAGGGTATGAAATTTATTATTGGAAGGGAGAGGTTTAAATGGTCGGAAGGTCTTATGTTAGGCAATGCATATCATCATCTTGACGGGATATATGTTCTAAAGGACAATAAAAATTACGTGTTTTCCTTTCTATTCTCAAAATTATCCTCTGATATGGATACCAATAGGTATATATCAGCGCACAGATTTATGGTTAAAAGACATAATTTTGCATTTGGTTTGCAGGAGTCGGTTGTATACGGAGGTTATAAGGAATTTCCGGATATATACTATCTGAATCCATTGGTGCTTTACTATCCAAAGCTATGGAATGACAGGGAAACCAATGAGAATGTCCTTTGGTCATTTCCTTTTGTTGTGAAATATAGTAATAATATTGTAAGCTGGGAGTTCCTTATAGATGATTTTCCTTATGATCAAGATAGCAAAGCGAGGGGCGAGCATCCCAAATTGGGCTTCTCAGCATCTTTGTATATGTTTCGTAATAACCTTAGTATGAAGTTCAATGCAAGGGCACTCACACGCTGGGTTTATACGCATAAAACTTCATATCTAGTTTATCAGAATGACTCAACCTGCATGGGAAACGGAGATGGTGCGGATTTGGCGTCAATCAGCAGTGATTTTTTCATGAGAATTTCTCATAATACATGGCTGGATTTTTATTTGAAATATATGATAAAAGGTGAAGGTAATATCTTTGACAGAGAGCCTTTGCACTTTCCGAATGAATATTTTCTTTCCCCTCCGCTTAAGAGGGATATGGACATAAAACTATCGCTTTACAGGAACATTTTGTTAAATCACATAATATGCTTTAAAATTTTCTATGAGTATAACAGAATAGGCGTGGAGGTTGATCTGGAATTATGGAACAAATCTCTCTTTCATCGCCGGATGTCGGAGATTTAGAAAAAAAATACGTTAACGAGGTGCTTTCTGGACCCAATTTGAGCGGTGGTCCCTTTATAAAAAAATTTGAGACTTTAATGTGCAATTTTGTAAAAGCGCATTACTGCGCTGCTGTGTCAAGCGGCACAGCAGCGCTTCATTTAATAGTAAAGAGTCTTGGCATCAAAAAAGGTGATGAGGTGATAACAAGTCCTTACAGCTTCATTGCAACAACGAACTCTATTCTCTATGAAGGTGCTATTCCTGTATTTGTTGAGGTGGAAAATGGAACGTTGAATCTTGACCCGAATAGGACAGAAGCATTTATAGATAAACATTATGTTCGCAAAGAAGATAAGATGGTAAACACAGAGAATGGTAATATACTGCGTGCAATAATGGTTGTGCATATTTATGGACATCCTGCCAGAATGAACAGGTTCATAGATATTGCAAATAAATACAATGTACATCTTATAGAAGATTCTGCGGAGTCTTTGGGTTCCGAAGTTTTGCTCGACAGTGGGAATTGGAGACAATCGGGTACTATTGGAAAAGCCGGAGTTTATGCATTTTATCCAAACAAACAGATAACCACGGGAGAGGGAGGTATGGTTGTAACCGGTGACGAGCAAATTTATAGAGCCGTTTTATCACTGAGAAATCAAGGCAGGGATTTGAGAAGCAGATGGCTTTTGCATAATCGCATAGGTTTTAACTACAGAATGTCAGAGCTTGCTGCTGCTCTGGGATTGGCACAGGTGGAGAGAATGAATGAGCTTATGGCTTTGAGAAGAAAGGTGCATGAGATTTACAATGAACTTCTTTCGGACATAGACGAATTGGAATTGCCTGTTCAAATGTCGTATGCGAAGGCAAACTGGTTTGTCTATGTTGTGAGATTTAAAAATCAAGGCATAAGGGATTTTGTTGAAAACAGGCTGAGGGAGAAGGGAATACCAACGAGAAGATATTTTTCTCCATGCCTGCATCTCCAGCCGGCTTATGCATTTCTCGGTTATAAAAGAGGGGATTTCCCTGTAGCCGAGTCTTATTCTGATAGGGTGCTTGCCCTACCTTTTCATAACAGGTTAAAAAAAGAGCAACAACAATTTATTGCCAGGGAGTTGAAAAATGCCGTATTTTCATACATTGTTTAATAAGATTCTTCAGAAAACACCTTTAAAGAGAAGAATATTCTTTATATTTTCTGACTTTTTACTTTGGATAGTATCGCTGTATTGGGCATTCAGGCTTACAGGTATAAATGCAAATACTGCGGTTGTGGTACTTTATGCTCTGTTTATTTTTGTCCCGAGGATTTTCTTTTACAGGTATTTGCATCTTTTTGACATAAATTGGCAATTTGTCAGTATAGGTGAGGTTATAGATCTCTCATTTGCTCAATTTTCTTCAGATGTAATTGCTGTGCTTCTCTTGTTGGCATTTTTACCGGGTGTGTTGTGGAGGCCGCTGTTCGCAGAGTTTGTAATTTCCACTTTTCTGGTTTCATTTTTGATCATGTCAAAGAGGATATACATATCTCTTGTTAAACATCAATTTGGATTTGACAAAAGAAAGGCACTTATAATAGGTGGGGGTGAGAATACTGAGAAGCTTGTTCGAAATATGATAGAATCTGATTCCATGCCAATCAAGCCTTATGCAATAATATCATCGCATCAGGGCAGAGTGGGTACTTTTATCCATGGTATAAGGGTTATAGGGAATCTGGAAGAAGGTTTGGGATATATTAATTGGAACATATTCGACTACGTATTCATTGTTGACGGTGAAGTTGGGCCGGAAGATGTGAAGAAAATAATACAGAATGCGCACAAAGTTGGCATTGATACAAAAGTCGTGTCTTTCAGTATGCGTGCAACAGGAGAGAGTATTTTTAATATAAGGAATGTGGATGTTGATGACCTGCTTTTAAGGAAACAGTTCTCCGTAAATACGGAGCTTATAGAGAAAGAGTTGAATCATAAAAAGATACTTGTCACCGGGGCAGCTGGCTCCATTGGCAGCGAGATAACCGCTCAATTATCAAGGTTTAATCCGATTTCCGTTGTAATGCTTGATATAGACGAAACCAACACGTATCTTCTGTATTTAAAGTTAAAAGAACGTTTCCCGTACATAAATTACCGATACTACATTGCCGATATAAAGGACGAGCGCAGGATAAGTAATATATTTGCCGCAGAAAAGCCCGATGTGGTATTTCATGCAGCAGCATATAAGCACGTTCCCGTTATGGAGAGATTCCCTGACCAGGCTTTGCATGTGAATGTCATAGGCACGTTTAATGCGGCAAAGGCCGCACTGGAAAACAATGCTGAAAGATTTATACTTGTTTCTACTGATAAAGCGGTAAAGGCCGTGTCAATAATGGGTATAACAAAAAAAATTGCAGAAATTATAGTCAAGTCCATGGCAGGTGACAGTGGAACGAAATTTATCATTGTGCGATTCGGGAATGTTTTAGGCTCAAGGGGAAGTGTTATTCCAATATTTATGGAGCAGATAAAAAATGGAGGACCTATTACAATAACGCATCCTGATATGTCCAGGTATTTCATGACTCCTAAAGAAGCTGTGGCTCTTCTGCTTGAGGCCGGGGCAATAGGAGAGCAGGGGGACATTTTTGTGCTTGATATGGGAGAGCCTGTTAAAATTGTTGAAATCGCAAAAGAATTGATAAAGCTTCAGGGCTTTGTTCCTGAAAAGGATATAAAGATAGTTTACAGTGGCATACGCCAGGGAGAAAAGCTCACCGAAGAGCTTTACAGTGAGAATGAAAGAATTGAAACAACGTTGCATTCAAAAATATGGCGTATAAGCAAAAACGGTGGAGAATTTGAGCTTCCTTACGGGGAGATAGTGAAAGAAGCCAACCGTCTGCTTGCAGAAGGGAACACAAACAATATAAGGGAATATTTAAACAGATTTTCATATAATAAAAAAGAATAAAAAGGAGGCTTTTCATGCTGCTTTTGTATGTAATTTTGCAGACTGTTAGTTTGAGTGGGAACACCGCTGTCTTCAGTTTTGTATCAAAGGATGCAGGCACTGTATATGTTGCAGGAAGTTTTAACAATTGGAAAAAGGATGACCCTGATTGGAAAATGAAGAAGGAAGACAATGGAAAGTGGATACTGAAGCATGTACTGAAGCCGGGCAGGTACTCCTATAAATTCGTTGTGGACGGTTCAAAATGGTTACAGGATAAAGACAACCCCCTATTTGAAGATGACGGGTATGGTGGTAAAAATTCTGTTTTGATGGTTGGTACAAAAAATGCCAGGCCTCCCTATTTTTCAAATGGAAAAGTGATTTTCTCATATTTTGATGCAAGTGCTTATGCCGTATATCTTTCGGGGACTTTCAATAATTGGGCGCCTGACGGCGTAAGAATGAAAAATAAAGATGGACTATGGACCTGCGGAATAAAATTGACACCAGGATACTACCAGTATAAGTTTGTTGTTAACGGCAAAGACTGGAAATTAGACCCGTCCAATCCCGCAAGGGTCCCTGACGGCTATGGAGGATATAATTCCAGTATAAAACTGCTTGAGAGTGGCAAGGTTGAATATTCATCTCCTCAGGGGGCAGAGCAGGGGAGTAAGACTCCCGTAATTAAGAAGCTCAAAGCACATGGCACGCCGTTATATTTAGCTATTGTTTGGCATCAACATCAGCCAAGATATTACAGAAATCTGAAAACAGGAGAATATTTTGCTCCATGGGTAAGACTGCATGGTATAAAAGATTACTTTGACATGGCGCACACTGTCTCAAAGTACAACAATGTTCATGTTACCATAAACCTGACACCTGTACTGCTCATGCAACTCGAGAATGAGATTAAAATGTATGAAGAGGGTAGGTCTCCGGACATCTGTGTCAGAATGACCTTGAAAAATGCAGATTCCCTGAGTTTCAAGGATAAAAAATATCTGCTTGAGAACTTTTTTTCGGCGAACTGGGACAACATGATAGATATATGGCCAAGATACAGGGAGTTAAGGCAGAAAAGAGTTACCAACCAGAATGGCTCTATCAATATTGAAGCAACATGCAAAAAATATTCAACCGCAGACTTCAGAGACCTTCAAATGTGGTTCAATCTTGCATGGTTTGACCCTGATTTTCAGGATACATCGGTTATGCTTCCCAACGGAGAACGGGTTACTGTTAAAAATTACATCAAACAGGGAAGAAATTTCACTGAAAAGCAAAAGAAAGAAGTCATGGATTTGGAATTCAAAATACTGAAAGCGATTATTCCCGAACATAAAAGGCTTGCAAAATCCGGGCAGATTGAAGTGATAACAACGCCTTATTTCCATCCTATACTTCCACTTCTCTATGATACTAATCTGGCAAGTGAAGCCATGCCAGGCACACCCCTGCCCAATAGATTCCACCATCCGGAGGATGCCATGTGGCAGCTTAATAAGGCTGTTTGGAAATATAAAAGCATATTTGGTGTCAAACCATACGGCATGTGGCCTGCAGAAGGCTCTGTTGCGCAGGCTATTGTTCCTCTTGTTCACAGGGCTGGTTTCACCTGGATGGCTTCGGATGTAGGTGTCCTGTCACATTCTCTGAATAAAGGGCTGCTTACTTCGGATGATATGTACAGGCCATACACTGTTGGGGACGACAGTGATAGAGTGTACATGGTTTTCAGAGATACAGACCTTTCAGACAGAATAGGTTTCAGGTACAGAAGTTTAAGTGGCATGGACGCTGCAAATGATTTTATAAAAACGCTTTACAATATTCAACAGAAATTTGTCAATGACAAAACCCCTCATCTTGTTACTGTTATCCTTGATGGAGAAAATGCATGGGAATGGTACAAGAGAGACGGTAAAGATTTTTTCAGGGCTTTGTATTCTCAGCTAAATGAAAAGAGCGGATGGCTTGTTACAACAACTGTCAAAGATTTCCTCCAGAAATATCCTCCGGAAAGAAGAATTAAACATTTATTTGCAGGCTCTTGGATAAATGCAGATTTTTCCACATGGATAGGAGAACCGGAAGAAAATATGGCCTGGGATTATCTTGGCAGAGTCAGGAATTTTTACGGCAGTGCTGTAAAGAGCGGGAAGTACAAGCAGGAAGCCCTGCAAAAGGCTTTTTTGGAACTGGCATCTGCAGAGGGCTCTGATTGGTTCTGGTTTTTTGGAAATGACCAGAATGCCCCGGGCGGGGACAAATGGACTGACATAATGTTCAGAAAAACCCTGAAGAATGTTTATACAATTCTGGGCATTACACCTCCTGCATTTCTTGATTCCTCCATTATAAAAAACGCCTCATCCTACGTTTCTGCCGGAGGCGGAATTATGGCTCAGAGCTCCATACAACTCGCAGGTGCTAAGAAAATCTGTGCAATTATTGACCCAATCAAAGATGATTACGGTGACGGAAACTATATGTATCCGTCAAACAACGTGTTTAAAAAGGGCATTCTTGATTTAAGTAAAGTGGAAATATATAAAAGTGCAAAGGGTAATTACATATTCAAACTGTACTTTAAAAGCATAGGTAATCCATGGAATGCTCCTCTCGGGTTTTCTTTTAAATCAATACAGGTATATATTTCGGGCCAGGGTAAAAAAGTGCCTTTTTTCAGGAATCTTGGTGTACAGTTTGACAGGCAGGTCGCAGATGCTATAGTTGTTACAGGATGGCCTGAGCACAATGGCATTTTTGATATTCAGGGTAAAGAAATAGGTCAGGTAAGGGTTTCAGTGGATAAAAAGGAAAACGCCATTTTGTTCACTGCACCATCCAATATTTTGAAAAATATTGAGGGAAAGTATTTATATGTCATTATAAGCTCTTATGATGGTTATGGGACAAATCAAATGCGCAAGGTTGTTTCATTTGCTTCGGGTAAGGGAGAATGGGTTTTCAGTGGCGGAGGAGATAAGGCTCCCCTTGCAATTGATATTCTGGACCCTGATGGAACTCAAAAACAACAATTGAGTTTATGGAGGAAAGGGAAGACACCTGTTATAAAAGGTGTTTTTATAAAATAGGTCTTGGTTTAGTAATTATAAAACAGGTGTTTAAACAGGTTATCCGCAATCCTGTCACAAATAGAAATTATATGGGCAGAGGAGGACTTGAACCTCCGACCTCTGGTATGTGAGACCAGCGTTCTTACCAACTGAACTACCTGCCCCCTCTGAAAAAGTGGGCCCGCAGGGACTTGAACCCCAAACCAACGGATTATGAGTCCGCTGCTCTGCCGATTGAGCTACGGGCCCCTTCAAGTGATAAAATTATACTGCATTTTATCCGAATATTCAATAAAACGTTATTCCTCAAAAATAATTGCACCGAAGGGGATAATGTTTCCTCAAAATAAAGGTAACAGAAATAGAGAAACGATAAGAGTTTCAAAAACAAAAGGAGGGAGCTCCCAGGATAGTGTATCCTATT
>JALTEL010000315.1 GCA_027073945.1 Caldifarciminota bacterium
TCCGTGCACCTGAGATTTTGTAAGGGAAAGTCCTTTTTATAGAGCTTTTTGTTTTCCGCATAAGATTTTACCATTTCGTCTTTGCCAAATGTAGGTACGGGCAGTGGGGCAGAGGAGTACACGGTTTGTTGTTTGACTGTATAATCACAATTTCCTGCTGACTGTGAAGTACTTATAAATGTTCTGTACACAGGAATGTCAGGATATCCTGTTTTATTCATCCATCTTCGGTTTCCTCCTGATATGTAAACAAATTTTCCAATGTATCCTATGCTATCATTCAGGGTGAATTTGAGAGTTAGACTATTCCCTTTTTGTTCTGTAATTTTAAAAGAAGCTTTAAGATTGCCCGCTACCAGAATCAGGAGTAGAAGAATTTTCTTCATACTTCTTTGCTTCCTCCTTGAGCAGCACTGGAATTCCGTCTATAATCGGATACATCAGCTTGCATTTTTTGCACAAAAGTACCTGTTTATCAGGGATATACGTCAATTCACCTTTACATACAGGGCATACAATTATATCCAGTAAGTTTTTATCAAGCATATTATAATTATAAAGCAGAAAGCAAAGATGTCAAAACAGTGTTTGCTCTTTTCCTACGATACCTGTATCTATTTCAATTTTTCCATACACTCCATCATAACCCGGCTTGATATGCACTCTGCCCTTTCTCACAGCATCAATTTTGGATGCAATTTCCTCTCCAACTATTCGTGCAATATCGTATTTGTCAGCGTAAAGGAGAATATAAAACTCATTGTTAAAATGACTTATAAGGGATGTATGTATATCCGATACCTTTTTTGAATCTGGCCCCACTCCTATTGCATTTGAGATGATTTCCCGCAATGGAATTAAACTTTTGAAAGGTATATAGTGCAATGGCTTTTCGCCCATTTTTCTGTCAGCAAGTTCATAAACCCTGTGAAGTACTCCGAGTGTGAGAGGTCTGCCGCAAACGGGACATATATTCTTGTTTTCAATGCTCTGTCCGGGAGATAAAGAGATATTGCAGTTCCTGTGTCCATCATAGTGATATTTGCCTTCTTGCGGGAAAAATTCGATTGTGAACAAAAATCTTTTACTATCCCTTTGTCGCAGAACATGTTTCATTTCCTTGATATTCAGAGGTCTGCTGAATACATTGGCCTCCCTGCCCAGATTTTTTACAGAATGTGCGTCAGAATTGGAAACCAGTGTGTATTTATCAATATCTGAGACCATCCAATTCATAGGCGGGTCTGAGGACAGCCCTGTTTCAAGTGCGTCAATATACCTGCTCATGTCTTCACAGCACTCTTCTATTGAGTTATAGCCAGAGTTTGAACCGAATATGGAAAACCATGGTGTCCAGATGTGTGCAGGTATGATAATGGTATCAGGGTTTATATCAACTATCAATCTTATAAAGTCTCTTATGTTCATGCCTATTATAGGTCTTCCGTCCGATGACATATTCCATCTCTCTGAAAGCGCATTTGAGATGCTCAGTGCAGTACGAAAATCCGGAATTAATAGTACCGTATGTATTTTTCTCACTCTTCCTTTATCCTTGAAAATGGATGAGACCTCGACCCCGAGCATTATATCCACCCCATTATAGCTGTATATACCATAATCCTTCTCTTTTACGAGACTCTTTATTTCAGACCTCCATACAGGATGTAGTATGTCACCTGTTGTAATCAGTGATATGCCCTTTCGTTTTGCTCCTTCGGTTAATGAATCAAGAGTGATATTTTTAGAAGTAGCCCTTGAAAATCTTGAATGTATGTGTAAGTCTGCTATATAATTCATCAGGTTTGGGCGAGGTAGGTTATTCTCCATGCATCTTTTTGGGGAGCATTGAATGTCAGGTGTTCAAAGCTTTCAACCCTTGAGAATCCTGCAGTCTTGAGAGCGGTTTCCACCTCTTTTCTATTGTATCCGCGCTCTTTAAAGGTATTGTCAAGTCTTGTGTACTGTCCGTTTTTGTCTTTGATGAATATAGTAAGTTTCAGTGTTGATATGTTATTTTTAAATGAGCTTTCCCATATCGAAACTGAATCATCGTTTTTCTCAACCCTGATTTTGTTGTCCCATTGTTTTTCCAGAACGTATTTTGTATTCAAATCAAATACAAAAGCCCCCGGTTTTCTGAGTACCCTGCGAACCTCATAAAATGCTTTTAAAAGTTCTTTCCTGCTGTGCAGGTTATTCAGACTGTCAAAAATAGAAATTACAGCGTCAAAACTCTCAGATTGAAGCGGAATATCTCGTACATCCCCCACAAATGAAGGGATAAGCGTACCGGACTCTTGCTGTTTCTTTCTAAATTCAATTATCATTCCTCTGGCAATATCAAATCCGACAATGTCATAGCCTCTCTGGCGTAAGAGTAAGGTAGGACTGCCTGTTCCACAGGCAATATCAAGGATTTTTTTAGGTTTTCTGCCTTTTATAAAGAAAAGTGTCTCTATGTATTTTATCCAGCGCACATAGTCCACAGTTCTCATGATTCTGTCATAATAAGGAGAAATTTTTTCAAAGCTTTCTCTAATATTTTGCATTGTAAAATATTTTGTTTAATAGTACAATTGCCTGCAGTATTCTGGGTCCGGGACGGACAAATATATCCGGATTTAAATTGTATACATTATGTTTTTTTACGGCCTTGATACGCTCCCAGCCAGAACGTTTTTCCACCTGAGTTGAACTGGCATTTACATACAAAAGTAATATTATATCCGGATTTTTTTTTATCACATCCTCCTGCGATATCATTTTATAACCTTTGAATTTAGAGAAAATATTTTTACCTCCTGCAATTTTTATCGCTTCGTTGATGAAGGTACTGTCTCCAGTTGTATAAAGAGGTTTCTGAGATAGTTCAATATATACCAATGGGCTAAGGATGGGTTTTTTGAGAGCCGACAGTGTTTTTTCTGTTTTCATTTTGAATGTTTTATATCCGCTTTTATCTCCGAGAATGGAATCGATAAAGAAAAAGGCATGCTGAATATCCTGCAATGAATTAATATTAAGTACAAAGCATTTGTTCATAAAGTCCCTTTTCTTTTTTAATTCCTCACATGCCCTGTTGTTCAAAGGATTGATACCGAAAATATAATCCGGCTTAAGGGTTAATATCTTTTCTATATCAGGGTTTATCACTCCTCCGATTTTTTCTTTGATTTTTGCCTCTTTGGGGTAATTACAGTAAATTGTATTTGCGATTAAATGGTTTTCAAGATTTGAGCTATAAATAATCTCGGTGATATTGGGTGCGAGTGATACACAGGTGGGTCTTAAGTACAGAAAAAGGGCAATCCAAATCTTCATTTCTTTTATGCGAGGGGTGGGACTTGAACCCACACGGATCTAATCCACCAGATCCTAAATCTGGCGCGTATGCCAATTCCGCCACCCCCGCGTCATTTAAAATGGAGCCAGGGGGACTTGAACCCCCGACCTCCAGACTGCCAGCCTGGCGCTCTCCCAGTTGAGCTATGGCCCCTTTATTACAATGTTTATTATCTTATTTTCTTCTTTATTTTGGTTTTAGGCTTTGTTGTGCCAGAATTATTCGTTTTATTGCCCTCTGTATTGTTCTCTTCATTGGAAGACTTTTTAGTGGAATCTATAACAGATGTATCTACCTTTGTAGTATCCGTCTTGGTTGTGTCTATTTTTGTTGTGTCTACCTTTGTCGTATCTGTCTTGGTTATCTGGGTCTTTGACCCTGCAGTATTTTTACTTTTTTTGCTGCATCCTGCAAAAGCTATCATAGCTCCTGCTATAGTTACTACTACCAGTATTTTTTTCATTCAGTTACCTCCTTTACATTAGTGTCAGTGTTTAAATTATACTGCATGTCATGGATATAAACAAATGCAAGTTTTGGAGATTATAATGATTTTTTTCTGTTTAAATAAAACTCTTTGAATACTTTATTTGCAGCTATCGTATTTTTCGCAGTATGAGTAGTTATAGTCTTATAGGCATTATGTTTGACTGCACCTGATTGATATGTTATCATAACAAAGGAGATATATGAAACTCAGTAAGAAATTGAAATTGATTGATGTTATAAGCATTGCTTCCGGGGCAATGATAAGTTCAGGCCTTTTTATATTACCCGGCGTTGCCCATGCCAGAGCAGGACCTGCTGTGGTGGTATCATATTTTTTATCAGGTCTGCTTGCTATGACAGGTATGCTCAGTATAGCAGAGCTTGTCACTGCAATGCCAAAGGCTGGTGGAGACTATTTCTTTATAAGCAGAAGTATGGGGCCGGGAGTTGGCAGTATTTCCGGTTTGTTAAGCTGGTTCGCACTATCATTAAAGAGTGCCTTTGCCCTTGTGGGCATGGCTGCGTTTGCAGCTATATTGATGCAGGTAAATATTAAAGTTGTTGCCGTTATCCTTCTATTGTTTTTTATTGCAATAAATATGGTAGGAGTGAAAGAGGCAAGTAAATTTCAGGTTATGTTGGTCACAGGTCTTGTACTTTTGCTTGTGTTTTATATATTCAAAGGGTTGCCAGTGGTAAAATTCAGTAATTTTGAACCTTTTGCTCCCAATGGACTATCTGCAATCATAGGAACAGCCGGATTTGTTTTTGTGTCCTATGGTGGATTGTTAAAGGTTGCCAGTGTTGCCGAAGAGGTTCAAAACCCTGGTAAGATTATTCCGCTTGGTTTGATACTGTCTCTGTTGATAGTTACAATACTTTATTCTCTTGTGGTACTTGTTACTACAGGTGTATTGGGGGCATCGAAATTGGATAATAGCTTGACTCCTATTACAGAAGGGGCAGGTGCTGCTATGGGAAAGACCGGAAGTATAGTTATGAGCATTGCAGCTATTCTTGCTTTTATCTCAACTGCAAATGCGGGTATAATGTCAGCGTCAAGGTACCCTCTTGCTCTGAGCAGGGATGGAATTTTCCCTCCTGTAATTGCAAAAGTGAGTAGGAAAACTCATGTGCCCTATGTTGCTGTGATTATTACAGGTATCTTTATGTGTTTTGCCCTTTTGCTAAACCTTAAAGTTTTGATAGAAGCCGCTTCAACGGTATTAATCTTGACTTATATTCTGTCCTGCATATCTGTAATAGTGCTGAGGGAGAGTAGGGTACAGAACTATAGACCCGTGTTTAAATCTCCTCTATATCCGTATATTCAAGTAATCGGTATATTGGGTTTCGGATTTATTCTTGTGGATATGGGCAGAGACTCGTTGATCATAACCGTAGTGCTAATTGTAATAAGCCTTCTGGTTTATTTTATATACGGGAAAAGACATTCAAAGCAGGAATTTGCCTTGCTGCATCTTGTTGAAAGAATAACAGCCAAAGAATTTGCAAGTGGGGAATTGGAAAACGAGTTAAAGGATATTATTTTTGAACGGGATAATATTGTTAAAGATAGATTTGACGAACTTTTGGAGGATGCGATATATTTTGATTTTGCACAGAATGTTACTTTTACCGATTTTTTGAATGTTGTTTCACGAGAACTCAGCGGAAGCACAGGTCTATCCGCCGAATTTATCAGAAAATTAATTTTAAAAAGAGAAGAACAGGGAAGTACTGTTATAAGAAAGGGGATAGCAATACCACATATTATTTTACCTGACACTGAGCATATTTTTAAAATGGCAATTGCGCGTTCAATTACGGGAATTACATTTCCTGAGATTGAAGAGCCTGTACATGCCGTATTTGTGCTTGCAGGCTCTCTAAACGAGCGGAATTTTCATCTTATTGTTCTGTCAGCAATTGCGCAGATAATCCAGAGTGAAAAATTTGAAGAAAATTGGTATAATGCAAAAGATGTGGAGAGGATTAAAGATTTGCTGCTTCTCGGAAAGAGAAGGAGATTAATCTGAAGTTAAGCTATCAGGATTTCAGATATTTGTTTTGTATAGCACATATTAAGTGATATAATATATTGAAGTTTGGCGTATTCACCTTGTATTCCTTTGCTATTTTGAGCAAATAGCCCAGAATATCTTCTATTTCGGTTTTTCTTTTCCATTCTATGTCCTGGAGCATTGAGGATTTATTCTCGGCACTTTTTTCAATTGACTTTACCACAGTTTTTTGAAACTTATCCGGCTCTATCGATACATTGATTTTATTTGCAATCTCTATAAGTTCCTCTATTAATAGTGTAACTATTGTGAAACTCGGCTGATTGTATAAGAGATATCCGTTTTTAGTACCTAAAATGGCGGTTATGGGATTTACAATACTGTTTATAAATAGTTTTGTGTACAAAACTCTAAATGGTTCTTTTTCAATTCGGACATCAAAGCCTGATTTTGATAATATGGACTTGATTTCATTCAGATCTTTTGTAAGTTGAAAACTTGTGAGAATATTTTTCCCTTTGCCTGTATGTCTTATCTGATTGAGGGAAAAAGAAAATGCAGCATCGTACATGGATAAAATAGCATGCCTTTCTGCGCCGAAAATTTTTGAAATTTTAATATGGCATTCCATTCCATTTTGCATGGTGATTATGCCCGTGTTTTTGGGTATAATCCCGGCGATTTTTTCAGCCGCATTGATAAGGTCATAGGCTTTTGTGGCAAATATTGCATAGTCTGCCTCGATTGGGGTTTTGAGCTCATCAAACAGGTATATATTGTCAAAATGGCTTACGTAATGTTTTTCTCCTTCAAACAATGCAATTCCTTCCCTTTTGATAATTTCTGCTCTCAATGGATTTCGAACTACAAAATCTACATTATAACCGGCCTTACTCAATTTCACACCAAGCAAAGAGCCCATAGCTCCCTGACCAACAATCAGAATTTTCATACAAGTACTCCTATCATTTTGGGAGAGATTGATATATCAAATATCTTTTCCTCTGTTTTTAGTTCACCGTCAACATGATAAAATAGTTTCCTATCCAGATTTATTCTTATATGTTTTGCTTTTGTATAAAAAACCTGCTTTCTTTTTATAAAAGTCCCTTTCATAACCTCCCACAATGTTCTTAAGAATAGAATCGCATTAACACTTTCTATGGCAGTTAAATCAAGCAGGTTATCCTTCATGGAAGAAAGCGGAAAGAGCTTGTATCCGCCTCCAAGGTATTTTCCATTGCCTGCATCTAAAAGCATGAAAGATCCTGTTCTTTGTATTGTATTTTCCAGATTCTTTATAATAAGTTCTGCTTTAAAGGCTTTAAAGTTGAAGAAGCTGTATATTACAGATGCAGTGTAGAGCATATCACCATGAAACAGTTTAAATTTTTTAAGGTTTTTTAGGACATCTCCGTCAAATCCGATTCCCATACCATTCAAAAAATGTACAGTAGTGCTCTGTGTCTTCACAAACCCGACATCTATTTTAGGACAGCTCTTTCTGGCAAGTAATTGTTCTATGCGTTCAATCTTAAATTTTCTGTTTGTCATTGAATTATATAGGTCATTCCCGGTGCCTGCTGGTACAGGCATCAATACAGCTGGACTATGCTTCTGAATAATTGGTTTTGCCACGGCATTTAATGTTCCATCACCGCCAACGGTTATCAAGGTATCAATGCCCTGCTCCAATTTCCTGGCAACATCCTTCTGCATGTTAATTTTGGAGCTGTTGTCTATAAATACATGTTTAATGCCATTCGCTCTCAAAAAATTGCGAACTTGAATACCTATCATTCTTGCCTTTCCTTTTCCTGCAGTGTTATTTATAACCAGCCCTACCATTGTAGTTTAATAAAAAGGCTATCAGTGGGAAGATGTCTATCCAGTCTTGCCCAAACACTTTTTTTACCAGCACCGAGAGAAAGGAAGTATTTTTTTACCGAAAGAGCCATTTTTGACCCTCTGCGAACTTTTGGATTGATTATCACAAGAATTGAATCATATTTTGTATTGCTGAAATTTGCATATA
>JALTEL010000316.1 GCA_027073945.1 Caldifarciminota bacterium
CCAAATATTTGCTCAAATATTGCTTTGATTTTATTGTCACTGATGATTGAATTTCCTCGAAGTTTTATATCAAACCAATTACTCACACCGGCAAATCTCTCTAATTCAGCAGAGATTTGTTCTGCTTTCATCCCAATAGCCACACATGCACCTATAATTCCTCCCATACTAGTTCCTATGATTTCATCAGGAATAAGTCCGAGTCTATACATATCTTCAATCACTCCAACATGTGCAATTCCCAGAGCGCCCCCACCGGAAAGCACTAACGAAAACGGAGTCTTTTTCAATACATCTATAACACTCATAATAAAATTCCTTTTATTTTTTATCTTCTTTAACTAAAACTGCCTTTCCATCGTCAAAATACTCTTTTCCATTGAAATGCTTACGAATCGCAGATGGGACAAGCGAGATGATTTTAATCTTGACGGGTGCAAGTACATGAACAAGGTCATTAACCACATAATCTCGAGCCTTGGAAAAATCTGTTAAGTAAAGAGGAATTATACCCCATTGCTTACCTGTTAAGGCATCAGAAGCGATGATATAGAGCTTACTTTTGCGATAATTTAGGTTGGTTTTCCAAATATCAAGTAAGTAAAGATAGCTGTTCCCTTTCTTTGAAAGACGGCAAAGGGGATTATAAGCATGCCAAAAAAGAGGCGGTTGCGTTAGTTTTGCCTCTGGTATCTTGCTCCACCCTCTCTTTTGCAGTACTGCACATGGATTTATTGCACCAAAGACTATTATACTAATCGGCCTACTTTGTATTCCTATTAAATTGCGGGTAAAACGATTGTTTTCTTGTGAAAAATAGTGCTGAAGCGATTGGATAGCGACTGGCAGCACCGGCTTATGAATTACCAAACGATAAGGAAAAATATAGAGATAAACCAATACTGATATCGACACAACAATAACCAAGAGAGACGAGAGAGTTTCACTATATGTCACAGGTTTCTTATCAGGAAAAATAGAGTGGTATTTCATCCATTTTAACACCATTACTCCTATAATAACCCAGAGAGTTCCAAGCAAAAAACCGGCATATACATCGCTAAAGTAATGCTCTCCAAGATAAATCCGGCTAAACCCAATTCCAAGTATCAACACGGTAGTGGCAAAAAACATATTAAGCTTGGCACGCAGAGTTGAGCCATAATGGATCAAAAGATAACCTAAAAATCCATAAAGAGAAACAGCAATCGTAGCGTGACCACTCGGGAATGAGTAGCTAGATTCGAGATAAAGAGCAATATCTGGCCTGAGTCTATGAAAAGCTAACTTGCCTAGCCAAAGAAAAACAAGAGAGCCACTCAGCGAAACACAGAATGCAATCAAATCATCGTACCGATGATAGAGCAAAAAGAGTATCACGACAACCAAAACAGCAGCAACAACTACCGGTCCTCTTCCTAGATAGGTAATCCATGTAAAAAAGTCTATCAATCCATCTGTTTGCCACTGAAACATTAAGTTAGCAATGATATGATCAACATAAACAATGGAATCCCTAGAGAGAAAGTCTTCAATAATACCGCCAAATAGAACTAAAACATATCCAAAAGACAATACTAATACTGTCAGCGGGAAACCAGTGAAACTATTGTGATTAAATCTTTGTTTTACAAAAGCAATCGTTTTAGGATGTCGAGCAATAAATCTTAGCACAGGACGACTTTGCACAAATCCTTTACGAATTCCGGCAAACACCAAAAGCGCCACCGGAATGTTGGTTTGTAAAAACCGTTTCAGTACCCAGAGAATCAATATGATTCCTACCAGTGTGGCAACAACAACAGCGCTCCTGTCCATCCAAGTCTGCGCAAGAGAGAGAGAAGAAGAAAATAGATACCCAGTTCCGACAAACTCAAAACTCCATCCAATGGCTCCGAGAAAATTCCAAATCAAAAATTTACTGCGATCCATCCGTGCTGAACCGGCAAGAAAAGGTACAGTCTCTTTTAATCCTGGTATAAAACGGGAAAAAAAGACAGATTTGGCTCCATGTGAATTTAAAAATATATGTGCTTTTTTAATGAGTGGCCCTGAAAAATGGAGTTGTGGTTTACGCAAAAAAATCACTCCATAGTGCTTGCCCAAATAAAAATTTCCACTGTCACCAAACCATGCTCCAAGGATTCCAAAAGCCATCACAGTGGCAATATTAAGATAACCCTGACCAGCTAGAACTCCCATCACTAAAAGAATTGTCGATCCAGGTAAAAACCACCCTACTCCAATCAATGTTTCTCCAAAAGCAGACGCAAAAGCGATAAAAGCAGCATAACTGCTAAATTTTTCTATCAGTGGTAAAACTGTATGTTGAATATCATGCATTTTAA
>JALTEL010000317.1 GCA_027073945.1 Caldifarciminota bacterium
TCCTCTTGAAGGCGCTCCGGCAGCTCGCGGTATAGTTTTGCAAAAAATGGAGATAGAAGTAAAGCAGCCGCACTCTGGATTAAGAAAGTGCGTTAAAGTTCAAGTAGCAAAAAATGGAAGAACAGCCACAGCCTATGCGGGATATGGACCAGGCGCCATTAAATTTATAGACGAGCACAATGAAGTTATCATTGAAAGAATGGGCGCTCCACAAAGAAGAGCATTTGGAGATATGCCTGGTGTAAAATTTAGAATAATTAAAGTTAATGGTGTATCAATTAATGAGCTTGTAAAAGGAAGGAAAGAAAAGCCTATGCGCTAGCGAAAGAGAAAAATTTTCAGAAAGTTTAATCAAAGAAAGAAAAAAGCTCAAGCAAAAGATGATAAAATGGAAGTAAAAGTTTTCGGAAAGTATGATACAAACATCCAAGTAAATGAACCTGGATTGAAGAATGCAATAAACCTAAAACCCCTTTTTGTTCCTCAAACATTTGGCAGGCATGCAAAAACAAGATTTGCTAAAAGCAATGTGAATATAGTTGAAAGATTTATGAATAAACTTATGTCCCCAGGTCACAAGGGTAAAAAACACTGGAGGACAAGCGAATTCTGTTCCGGAAAGTCGCAAACGGTTTATAAAATCACAAAAAAAACATTTGAATTAATTGAAAAACAAACAGGAAAAAATCCAATCGAAGTTCTTGTCAGAGCTGTGGAAAATACAGCCCCAAGAGATGAAGTAACAGTAATTGAAATGGGGGGCATAAGAGTACCTAAACAGGTAGACTCTTCACCTCAAAGAAGAATTGACTTAGCATTAAGATGGATAACACAAGGGGCATTCCAAGCAGTAGCAGACAAAAAAATACCTATAGAAAAGGGATTGGCAAATGAGATAATAGCAGCAAGCAAAGAAGACCCTAAATCTTTTGCTATATCTAAAAAGACAGAACTTGAAAGGCAGGCAGCAGCAAGCAGATAAAGATATATTTCTTTTTAAAAAAAGTATTAGTGCTACTATGAGATAGTAAAGTTTATACATCTATTAAACGTTTGTAATTATAGGTAACATGTTTGGATACTTAGAAAAAACAATAGAAGATATATTAAGTGGAAGTGAGAGTGGAATTGATAGAGATATATACTTTCCATCAAGAGTAAGCATTGGAACATATACAAAGGATGAAGAATTTCTCGAAAAGAAAGTTTTGGACACAATATTTGGGCTTGGTTGGCATAAAATATTTGTAGTAACAGGAAAAAAGAACGGCTTTACTGCATATATTGGAGAGAAATTAGGGGACTACTTAGAAGAAAATGGATTGGATGTCCATATTTTTTATAACCAAGAATCCCCGCCAACACACACAACTGTAGCTGCATTAAATGATCTAGTTAATGAAAAAGAGATAGATGGAGTTATTGGATTGGGTGGTGGTTCTTCAATTGACCTTGCCAAAGCAGCAGCATACAAAAAAACAAAAAGGAAAGAGCGAGATTATCAAAGAATTATAAGCTGCCCTACAAGTACTGCACATGATGGGGTCGCATCAGATAGAGCAAGCATACTAGTAAATGATAATGAAGGTAACTTTGTAAGAAAGACAATACAAACCAAATTACCTTTAGCAGTAATTGCGGATATACCGAACATTATATCCAAGGCACCATATAAGATGAATGTATCAGGTGTTGGGGATATAATATCCAATTACACTGCCTCAAAGGACTGGGAAATCTCAAGCAAACACAACGAATTCAAAAATAAAGTAAGATATGGAGAAACTTTAAGCAGAGCAAGTAAGATGCTCAGTTACATAATAATTCAAGCCGCACTAAAACTACCGCGAGGAATAGGAAAACATGTTTATGATACAGATAGCAGCGCAATAGACAAAAAGTTCATCAGATTGCTTCTATTGTCAGAGGTGGCGAGTTCTGTCATAATGTCAATAGCAGGAAGCTCGTTACCTGCGTCGGGTGCTGAACACAACTTCAGCCATGTGTTAGATGCGACATATCCAGAAAAAAGCACATATCATGGCGAGCAGGTAGGTTCTGTAGTGCCAACGATGGTTTTGTTACATAGCAAAAACTGGAATATATACAATCCTTTTTTTGTCCCCGGAAAAATAAAGGGTATTCTCCAAAAAGTTGGACTTGCAACCTCTGCTGAAGAGTTTGGGCTCACAAATAAACAAGGACTTGAGCTTCTTCTATATGCAAAAGAGTTCAAGAAAAAAGAAAAATATACAATTCTGCAAGAGAAAAACCCACATCAAATAAAAAAAGCTGCCTTAAAAGCAGGATTTATAAAAAATTAACTCAATGTTTTTTGTT
>JALTEL010000318.1 GCA_027073945.1 Caldifarciminota bacterium
TCACCCAAACCCTCTCCCTCTGGGAGAGGGCAGGGTGAGGGGGCGAGAGCATGTTGAAAAAAGAAGCACCCTGTAATCGGTTACCAAAATGAAGCCTCAACTTATTGAGAAGTTACAAATGGAATTAAAATCAAGGAATGTGAAGATCCGGATGACGACAAGTTTCTGGAATGTGCCGTAGCTGGCGGTTGCCATATAATTGTCAGTGGGGACAAACACTTGCTGAATATAGGGAAATATCAGGAAGTCAAGATTTTAAAACCCAGGAATTTTCTGGATCAGTATGTAAGGCGTAGAGAATAAAAGCGAACCATGGGCTCAAGCCGACTGCCAACAGCGGGGCGGATTTTGTTAGGCTGTGCCCCGCAACAGGTTCAGAGATTTTTTGAAGGCTGATTGCCCCGCGGATTTGGCGCCCCTGAGCCGTAGCGTTCGGCCTTGACAAAGTGTAGCCTAGCGGATACAATTGTTTTATGGTCGAGCTTTGGAAAACTGATGCCTTTTCAAGATGGCTCGACGGTTTGCGAGACATACGTGCTCGTGCTCGCGTCATGGCACGAATTGAGCGATTATCGGAGGGGAATCCTGGTGATGTGAAACCAGTAGGAAAAGGGATATCAGAATTGCGAATCAACTATGGTCCCGGGTATCGAGTTTATTACAAACAGCAAGCAAGACACATGATAATTTTGCTGGCTGGAGGAGATAAACGGACCCAGGCTAAGGATATTAAAACGGCTCAACATTTGGCTTGCAATCTGTGAAGGAGATATCAATCACATGGCTAAAACTCTAACGACCAAATACGATCCTGCTGAACATCTTCGCACGCCTGAAGAAATGGCAGCCTATCTTGAAGCATGTTTGGAAGAAGCCAATGGTGATGCTGCATTCATTGCAAAAGCCCTTGGTGATATTGCTCGGGCCAAGGGTATGTCACAGATAGCTCGTGACGCAGGCCTATCACGTGAAAGCCTGTATAAGGCACTGTCAGGTGAACGTGTTCCAAGTTTCGACACAATTTTAAAAGTTATTCGGGCATTAGGCATAAAATTGCGAGCAGAAACTATTTTGCCATCAGTAAACAATATGGCCCAACAATACGCTGCAGGGGACGCCAAATAGCTCGGCGGTCGTTGTTACGCTGTGCCCCGCATAATGTCTGATGGCATTTTGTAGTTGGTTGCCCCGCAGATTTGGCGCCCCTGAGCCGTGACGTTAGCCGATTATAAACAAGAGGATTCTCATGGGTTATCTTGATGAAATAATAGGAAAATTAAAAGATCAATATCCGTATTTATCAGCTGAATTTGGGATCAAAAGGATAGGTATATTTGGATCGGTTGCTAAACATACGGAAAGAGAGGAAAGCGATATTGATTTAGTCGTAGAATTTGATAGGCCAATTGGCCTTAAATTTATGAGTTTGGCAGAATATATGGAAAAATTATTTGGCAGAAAAGTTGATATCTTAACGAAGGATGGAGTCCGCAATATCAGAGTCAAAAGGATATCAAGAGATATTGAAAAGGATATAATTTATGTCTAAACGCTCAGACATAGATTTATTGGATGACATTTTAAAATGTATGGAAAAAATTCAATCATATATAGAAGGACTAACGTATAATCAATTTAGCAATGATTTAAAGACACAAGATGCTATCATAAGGAATATTGAGATTATTGGAGAAGCTACCAAGTATTTATCCGATGGTATTAGAAGGAAATATAGACATATTCCATGGAAAGAGATAGCAGGCACAAGAGATCGTCTAATTCATGGTTATTTTGGAGTTAATATAGATATAGTATGGGAAATCGCCACAATAGATATTCCAAAATTAAAGGTACAGATAGAGGAAATTAAAAATGAATTTAGCGGCTAACCATTGGGTGCAGTTGACCGCTATTCCGCTGCGTTCGTACCTCGCTCCGCTCCATAGCGGCAACTGACCCTAGACGTTAGGTATCAGAAATCAATTCGTGTCCTGCGTTTGCGAAGACAAAGAAGCCCCTATCCAAATGCATATATGAAAATCACAGGCTGAAAAAATGGCAACAAAACAGAAGAACTTGCAGAGCAATTTTTTGAGAGGTGGAATTACTTCGATTTGCTTTTAAAAAATATTCATCGTTTAACCGAACCAGCGGCTGCAGGGGACGGCAAACAGCGCGGCGGTTTCTCAAAGGCCATGCCCCGCATAAAGCGGGTGCATTCCCAAAAAGTGGTCATTGTCGAGCTGCAGTAATTAGTTGATTTAACATGGGATTCTCATTTTCGGACACCTTTAGCGAGTAGGGGGTCGGTTCCCACTGCCAGTCTGTCTTCCTGGT
>JALTEL010000319.1 GCA_027073945.1 Caldifarciminota bacterium
GAATCGCGCGCTTGACAGTCTCAGGATGAATTTGAACCCTGATTCCTTTTTGCGCGGGGGCTATAGTCACAGATTTTGCTCTTTGATACTTCGCTCTTTTAATAGTTACTTGTTCGCTTATACCTGATTTGGCATTCCACCTGATAAGCCCGTCCATTCTTACAATATGCAAGCCCAAATCCGCGGGATAAGCCCTGTCGACTATGGCTGCTGTCTTTCTTTCTCCGACAATCTCAACAATGTCTCCAGGAGAAACGCCTATTCTCTTCATAATTGAAGTGTCTATTCTCACAATCCCTTTTCCAACATCATCTTGCATAGCTTCTGCAACTTTTAACTTCAAACCATTTTCTTCTTTCTTCAAAAACATATTTATCACCTTCCCAAATACATTATTATAACTTTCTTTTTTATAACCGGCCTGACACTGCATCCTTCCCTTTCCAAAGAGACTATTTTCATTGAATTCAAAAGCTTCAAATCATTAAAAACATTTTTAACATCCCTATTCAACGTGTTCGCCAGTTCCCTTATTGAACCAGGATTGGATTCCATTATCACCTTTATCATTTCCTGCCTTTTCATTGTCAGTGCTTCAAATATTTTCATCTGCTTCTCTATAAACATTATTTCTTCTTCTTGCTTTTTCAATATTTCTTTAAATAGCTTGTTCATATTTTCACCGCTGGTGTCAGGCAGTTGCCGGTTTTTCTGTTGGTGTCAGGCAGTTGCCGGTTTTTCTGTTGGTGTCAGGCAGTTGCCGGTTTTTCTGTTGGTGTCAGGCACCCACATAGTGTTGGTATGTGTAACCAACATTTATAAATATTTCTATCTGGCGGATTTCAGAATTATAAGAAAACTAATTAAACAAAAAGGTGTATAATTATTTTATGAAGGCGCAGATAAGTATTGAATTCATCATGGGCGTCGCCGTCCTTTTGTTTATTTACACTTTTGCACTTGGAATTTTCAGCAATTACAGCCAGCAGGATATTATGCAATCCGAAAAAATCAAGCAGTTGTGCTACACAATCTCATCCGCAATAGATTCCGCTTCCATAGGAGGAGATGGATTTGCGGTAAATACAACCCTTCCAAAAAATGCAAATTCTGGAGAGTACACTATCTCCATATTGAACAGTTCAATTGTAAGCGTCGACTGGGAAGACCAAGTTTTTGCCTGCAGCACAACAACTCAAAGTGTAACGCCATTGGCATTCAGTTCAGGAAAATTTTCAGCAGTGAATATAAACAAAACAGTGTATATCTCAGCAATTCAAACAAATTCAACTTACAATGCCGGGGAAAACATTGAGATAAATGGAATGTGCTTCCTTGGGAACGTGTCATTAGCAATAACAGATTCTTCAGGCAATGACATTTTGAATGTTAATGTGACAACAACCAATAACTCTTTCTCTTACAACTGGACACCCATTTCAAAAGGGGAATATACCATATACGCAAGAGACACGATATACAAAAATTTAAATGCTAAAAAGGACATAACAATATTATGAAAAGCCAGGTAATTTCTATGGATTTAATGGTGGCTGTATTAATTCTTTTAATAATAATAGGCGCCGCCGGAGTCCTGCTGACAGACTACTTGAATTTTGAACATCAGCAGTCGGAAAACAGGGACTTGGAAATCAAAGGGCAGGCCGCTATAAACACCTTGACGAACAGCCCCGGGAATCCGCCGGACTGGGAAGAAAATACATAGCTGCAAATTAACTGTGGACATGAATCATATGCGTGCCCACAGCATTGACTTGGGGGATTTCTATAGATATCAAATATATTCCTGGAGAATAAATTGTAGTTCCATAAATGTGGGGATATGATGTAATATTAAAACTATCATCCTTTATTTCAAGCCCACCTATATTGTAAATTTTGAAATTTACAAACGGTGCCTTTGGATAGTCTGTCAAGTTGGCAACGATTATACCAGTATATATTTTTTGTCCTACAGCAAAATTATCCGAGAAAATGCTTGCATCGCTGTCATTGAAAGTCTGCACGCCTATATAAGAATAGTTTGAATCTTCAAGATACACATGTATCTCTGTTTTGTTGGGATTGAAAAAATTTGGAGCCATCTTCACATAAAGGTAATGCTTTCCGCTGAGAAGAGGTATTGTCCCGGATATGTTCACGCCTGTGTCTCTAAAAACATCCGTCGGCTTTTCCATCTGCCCGAATCTAAAATTCACTTCCTGAGCAGACAGATATGTAAAATTTCGAATCATCTTTGAAGGAATTGTAACCGCAACTTTCGTTTGAGCTCCTACTCCCTGGGAATAAACCAAACTTGAAGCTG
>JALTEL010000320.1 GCA_027073945.1 Caldifarciminota bacterium
GAAAGACTGGCAAGAGGATACATAAGGGCAATCGGAAGATTTATAGGCCCTGAAAAAGACATACCGGCACCTGACGTATATACCACACCACAGATGATGGCATGGATGATGGACGAATATTCAAAAATAGTGGGCTATAACGCTCCTGGTGTTATCACAGGAAAACCAATTCCAGTCGGCGGTTCACTTGGTAGAGGTGACGCAACTGCAAAAGGCGGAATGTACACACTGAGAGAAGCTGCCAAGGTAAGGAATGTAAATCTCAAAGGAGCAAAGGTTGCTGTTCAGGGCTTTGGGAATGCAGGACAGTTTGCACACAAGCTTGTTACTGAAATGTTTGGCTGCAGCGTTGTGGCTGTTAGCGATTCAAAAGGCGGAATATACAAAGAAGACGGCCTTGACTTTAATGCAGTGGTGGCTCACAAACAGAAAACAGGCTCTGTTATAAACTTCCCCGGTGCAAAGAATATAAGCAACGAGGACATTCTCGTTCTCGATGTTGATGTGCTTGTACCAGCAGCCTTAGACAGAGTTATAACAGAAGACAATGCCAATAGTGTAAAAGCAAAAATTATCGTGGAGCTCGCAAACGGCCCAACAACACCAGAAGCGGATGTAATACTCCATAAAAACGGAAAATTTGTCATACCAGACTTCCTCGCCAATGCAGGCGGAGTTACAGTATCCTACTTTGAGTGGGTACAGAACATAAACGGTTACTACTGGACACTGGAAGAAGTCTATGACAAGCTAGATAAGAAAATGACAAAAGCTTTCCATGATATGTACAAAGAATACAAGGACAGAAACATTCATCCGAGACTTGCTGCCTATGTTGTAGCGGTGAAAAGAGTTGTTGATGCAATGAAGCTCAGAGGCTGGGTGTAGTAAGAGACCTCAAACAAAAATTGATATAAAAGGGGGCATTTATGCCCCCTTTTTCTGCATCTATAATATGGTCGTAAAATCAAGTGGAAAATATCAACGTAGATTATAGTCTTAATTATATAACCACCATTGATACATTAAGTACAACATTTATTGAGTAAAAAGACTCCCTTGTTTATACACTATTATCAAATAGATAGGAAGGAAGTATTTAGAGGTATATGAGGCAGGGCAAGTTTTGCCCTGCCTCATCATTGCACTAATCAGAAGTTATAGGCCATGCCGATTCTATGCGCATCTCCAAAAATATTGTTGCCTCCGCTGTATGCATAATTGAGCTCAAAATGGTCATACCTTGCTCCTATACCACCCGAATATTGATACACATCATTATATCCTGCCCTTATTGAAACGTATTTCACAGGCGTTATTTCGAGCCCTGCATAATAATGGAAATTCATTCCCTTCTTACCGTTTATATCGTCTTTCTCCGCAACATCCACTGCCACCTTTACGTAATGGTCTATGGTTTTGCCATTCTCGACAAGCGGAACTCCGTAAACTGCAAATCCTATTCTGCCAGTCGGTGTGTATTTCTCATCTCCCATACCTGCCATCAAATTCCTGAATATCGCTCCGTAATATACATGATATTGCTCCGTACCGTAAATCTCACCCTTTAATCCGAGGTCAAATCCGAGCCCGCTCTTTCCTCCTATATCCGATGTCACCCAGTATCTATCAAGCGTCAGACCAACCTGCAAATAGCTCAAAATATATGCTCCTGCTGATACCTGCAATGTATTATCTGAAAATATGGTCTTTCTGCTAAGTCCGTAGTCTGGATTGCCTTCCTCAAGACTCGCCCATTTTGAAAGCATGCCAAGTCCAATACCAAGTTTATTGCCTTCAACAAGTTCCATGGTATGTGCAAATCCTGCATACTCTATCATAACATCTTTGATATCCTGGAACATCCAGTGGTTCAGGTTTATCTGCGTGCTTTTTATTGTTGAAAGTCCTGCGGGATTCCAGTATATTGCAGTTGCATCGTCGGATATTCCCATAAAGGCTCCTCCCATTCCCTGAGCTCTCGCTCCTACTCCTAATTCAACGGGATTTGCCATTCCTATTCCTGCTGCCAATATTATTGCGATTGCTGTTCTTTTCATCATCTTTCACCTCCCTATCTTATTATTCCAAGAGGCTTTTTCACTGTCTCTGTATACTTTCCATCATCTGACTTATACTCTAACCTGTATATGTATATTCCACTGCCATGGTATTTATCATAGTCAGACTTGCCATACCATTTCATTGTGTATTGACCCTTCTTTGGCACATGCACATCTTCAACCACCGTTCTTACAAGGTCACCGCTTAAATCGTATATTTTTATCGTGATTTTTCCTGGTGCCGGTAATGAATATACTATACTTGTCCCGTCGGATACTCTGAATGGGTTTCTCGTTAAATATACAAGCACTTTATTCGGCAATATTCTCCTGTCTATTCCTATTGTGAACAGCGAAAGATGATTTAATTCAACCTTTAACGTATTGTTTATCGTGTCTCTTTCAACATTCCCGACTTTTAACCAATCATTGCTGTCATAATAAAATACCGTTAATGAGTCTTCGCTATAATTGGCCATTCCGTCATGGTCAGGGTCTATGTCATAAGAAGTGTACGGTATTATAAGCTCAACAGGTTTATGGAACGTTATTCCTGACGGTTCTATTTCATGTCCCGCTTTTATCAGTACTATACCCGTATCCATTGTTGAAGGCAGGCTGAATTTCGGCACTGTTTTTATCTTTATCTCAGTGCTTTTCAACAATGCCCCTTTTGGAATTATTAACTTTGTTCCATCCGGAGCTTTTACTGTATCTCCTTCCGGACCGACTACCTGTGATACCTCCGGTACTATATAATTTATCGTGTCGCTGTATACCGACTGGTTGCCCGTGCTGTCTATTGATTTTACCCTGATGTAATTAAACCCTGCTATGAGCGGTATCTCTTCCTTAAATGTTAATTCCGATGGTATCTCATTTATATCTTTATGATATACTACATCCCCGGATAAATTGTATACGTCAAATACAATTGCCCTTAATGAGAATGAATCGGGTACATCATACGAATTTACAGTGAGGATTATTTTACTCTGATACACTTCGTCTCCGTTTTTCGGGTCAGGTGAGTAACTAACTTCTATGTTGGGAACTCCATTGTCAAACCTTATTTGCCCTGTTTTAGCACCTGCATTCGGCACTATGTCCTGTGCACTTATTGTAAAATCAAATGTGCCTGTTGAATCATTCGTTACCGTGACCTCTGCCGTGTAGACATTATCTCCTGCAACCATATCTCCGTTTGTCCCATTATCTACCATCAGTATTGCGCTGTCTCCGTTTATATTCGTGCCATCAAGCAAAACTGTCGCAGGGTCAACTGCTGTTACCCTGTCTGTGACAAGTGCGCTTATAACTACCTTTTGTCCCAATCTCGCCTCTGTCTGCCCTTCCGGATAATTTACCGTGACTTTCTCTATTGCAGGTGGTGTCGTGTCAATAACGAAATCAAGAGACTTGTAGTCCCCATAATTACCTGTTGAATCCTCTCCATGCACATATACTGTGTGTTTACCTTCTGTCAAGCTATAAATATCAAGATATGCCTTTGCCACCACACTATCTGCTCCGGGATTATCCAGTATCATTGGAGTTCCACTTCCATTATTTCCCGTATTATCTATGAAATATTCCGCTTTTATTACACCTTTGTGGTCGTAAAGCCAGGCTATTATTGTATCCGGTGCGTTTAATATATTATCATTTAACGGGTCGAGTACAAAATCAACATTGTATGTAACAGCACCTATGTTGTCCAGTACAAGTAATATGCTGTCTCTGATAGAATTCCCGGCATTGTCCTTCACAACAACAGGAACATAGTAATTGCCATCCGCTCTCGTATTTGTCACTGTTATTCTGTAATTCATACTGTATGTGCCATCCCCATTGTCCTGTACATTCTCACTTCCTGTTAGATATCCGCTGTCTATATTGCCAAAGTATCCGCTTACTTTATACGAACTTGCATCTGTCGTTATTAGAAGATGTATCTCTTCTCCATTCCTGTATATATTGTCAGGGTCAGTTACCTGTATTGTCATTGCTGAAGGTGCTGTGTTGTCAACTACTACATACGAGTTTATTACTCTCTCATTTGGAACCACATCAATGGCATGTATGCCAAATCCTATGTTTCCATTTGCCCCTCCAGTACTGACTACTATTGTGGATGTGTATATGCCATCACCTGATACAGCATCTCCATTCGTACCGTCATCATACATCTGGATGTCCGACACTCCGTTGAGATTGCTGCCATCTATCCAGATGGAATCCACACCTGTTGTTATATCATATATGTTTGCTTCTACCTTTATTGTATCTCCGTCCTTAACACTACTCTGCCCTTCAGGATAGATAACCTGAACATTGTCAATGTGCGGAGCATCTCTATCAACCGTAAACTCAAGTGTTTTATATGCCCCATAATTGCCCGTTGAATCCTCTCCATGCACGTATATTTTATGCTTTCCATCCGCCAGATATTTGGAATTGTTCCCTATAACAGCATCTTTCATAGTATTAATATCAATTACAGCACTGCCTGAAACTGTGTCAGCTCCGGGTACATCAAGGCTTAATGCATGCCCCTGTCCGTTTCCTGATACGGCATCTATGAAAAACTCACCCGCTATTACACCTTTATTGTCATGAATTACCGCATGCAATGTATCGTTGCTTCCTATTATATCATCAGCATCGCTGAGATATACTGTATCAACAACAGGTAAATTGTTGTCCAATGCCAGTATGACATTGTGAGCAGTAGTGTTATTTGCCTCATCATATAAGGTAACAAGTACAAGATATTGTCCATCGGCCATTGTGTTATTGTCAGATATCGTATATGAAATATCATAAGTGCCATCTGAGTTGTCAGACCAGTTCTCAGCTCCCTGTACATAGTAAAAATCAATGGTACTGAAATCGGCACTTAATCTGTAACCGGGGGCGTCTGCATTCACCCTCAGATGCACGGTCTCCCCGTTCGAGTATATGTTGTCAGGATCAAGTATGGAAATGGTAAATGTGTTTTGTGGTGGTGTATTGTCTATTACTACATACGAATTAACAGAAGATGTATTTTGCTCGTTATCCTTGGCTGTTATGGTGAAATTGGCATTGCCCGTTGTAGATGCAGTAACAATACCCACATAGGTATAAACATTATCATTGGCATTAACATCTCCGCCAGTTCCGTCATCAACCATCTGGAACACACCACCCGTAATATTTGTCATATCAATATTTACAGAATCAACACCCGAAATATCATCCGTTACCTCTGCCGTTATCTTTATGGTATCTCCCTGTTTCACGGCAGTCTGCCCGGAAGGATACGTTATACTTATATCCGTTATAACAGGGGCTATATTATCCACAACAACTCCACCGGCACTAACAACACTATTGCCAGCTATATCAAGCACATGCGCATACACAGCAGCAGTACCGGAATACGTATCCGTATTTACAGTTACAGAATCCGAGGTATACACGGAATCTCCGGCAACAGCATCATTGCCCGTGCCGTCGTCCCTCATTATAATATGAGAGCCTCCGCCTACCTGCGTTGCATCAAGATATACCTCCTGTATCCCGGATATCGTTCCGAAATCCTGGGCCTTTACGCTGAAATACACCTTTTCTCCGTTATGCACAACGTTTTTTCCGGAAGGATAAGTAACATTGAGGGTGCCGGCCACAGGAGGATTGTTGTCAATATTTATAAATTGTGTGCTCGTTTTAGAGTTATAGGCAACATCCTTTGCAACAATACCGAGAGGAACACTATCCGAGATTATCAAAGGATTGTTGATTTTAAAAAGAGCCGTGCCCCAGACAGAATCATCTGGTATACCATCTTCATGGTCACCATCATCAAAATACGGCACAATGGAATCTGCACCCACAGGTACGGCATTCACCCATGCCTTTGCAATGCCTTTAGGTGCTTTTATATTCGCTATAATCGTTTGAATATCCCTGTAAATAGAATCAAGCTGAGCAGAATTCGGAGCTATGTAAAATTTGCCGCCTGACGTAATGGCAACAGAATCAAGAAAAGCAGTATCTATATTTCCAGTATCTCCAAATCCTATGGTAAATACCGGAATAGGAAGAAAATAACAGTCCTGCCTCGTATATTCGTTGGACTTTGTATCCTTGCCGTCCGTTAATATAATGGCGGCAGCAATTCTATTGGAAAGAGAATCCACATATCTGACTGCCTCTACAGTTGCATCATATAAAGGCGTTCCTCCACCGGGATACAGCGTATTTACGGAGTCTATAACCTCCTGTTTGTTGTAAGTAAGGGCAACCTTTAAAGTTTCTTCAGCTGTATTCCAGGTTGGGTCATAGAATGTCCATAAATCCGCCCTGTCAGAATCACCTAACTGTGTTAAAAACGTATCTGCTGCGTGCTTTGCCGCTTCCATTTTGGATATGCTGTCGCCTGTTGCCGTATCCGCCATAGAACCGGAATTGTCAATCATCAAAGACACATCTACATATGATGATATATCGTCCATATAGGTCTTTACCCGCACATTATCACCATCCTTTGCAGCAGTCTGCGTGCCTGGATATATGACAGAAGAGGCGCCTATAAACGGCAGGAAATTATCAACCCCTACGCTTCCGACTCCGTAATTCCAGAAAGTGTCCTTTGCGGCAAAGACTATAACAGGGGCATATGAGGTTTTGCCCTTCACAGGCAGCAGCACGGATGCAAAAGTGCCGTCATTTGCCAGTCCGTCTTCATGCTGACCATCATCGTAAAGAATAATATGTTTCACATTTCCAGTGTACTTTGTGGTATCAACAACCGAGACGCCACTAGCCCAAACCGAATCAGCATTGGCAGGAGAGACGAATGCCTTTATTCTCACGGAATCCCCGTCTTTCACAGCGGTTTGGCCTGTCGGATATACGCCTCCTACATCCGATATCACGGGCTCATTGGTTTGAGCCGCTTTCATCGTACTTACTGCTGCAAAAAGCAGCAGTACCACCATACCTATCTTTTTCATAGCACCTCCTTGGTTGTTTACTTACACTACAATTTATTTGCCATGATTGAAAACTTGCTATTTCAAGAAACTTGTAAAACATCCAAATTTAAAAGAGGAAAATTTTGCAGTTAAGCAGGAAAATTTTTCCTATCATTTTTTATATGGTATCAGACAGAGAAAAATCAGCTCTTTATTACCTGTATTTACAAACTGGTGCATTTTATCCGGGTCTATGTAGAGAACATCCCATTGTGAAAATGCGTATTCCTTTCCTTCAAAGACCAATTTGCCTTCTCCGCTAAGGATAAAGCTTTCATGTTCATACGGATGCTTATGGTAAGGGGTTTCTCCCCCTCTCTCCAATCTGAACATACGCATTGCAAAATTAGGCGCTCCGTCTCTATCGGTTATCATCCATCGGACATAAGCTTCTACAGCCCCATCCATTTCAACTTTCTCTTCTTTTATATTATCAAAATGGGTTACTTTCATATCTATATTCTAAAGTAAAAACCCCAAACATTCAATTTGTCGTTATTCCTCAAAAATAATTGCACCGAAGGGGATAATGTTTCCTCAAAATAAAGGTAACAAAAATAGAGAAACGATGAGAGTTTCAAAAACAAAAGGAGGGAGCTCCCAGGATAGTGTATCCTATTATACCTTAAAAAAGGAGGAGCTCCCAATGAACATTACAATTCCCTATCAAAATCTTAAAGCAAAACAGAAGAAATCCA
>JALTEL010000321.1 GCA_027073945.1 Caldifarciminota bacterium
TGGATTGTCATTCCGGTGATGTTAAAGAGGCTGGCCGACCGCCTCATGGGCCGCAAAAATTAGTCTTTTAGTCTTTTCTCAAAACTACGATATACTCATAGTTCATGGTAGTGCCGGTAACTCCGGCGACATTACTGGGACTGTTCTTCTTGGGCATTCTCTTGTTTGGGATGGCGCGCATAATTGTTTCCACATGTCTAAAGCCGTTTCTGGAGAAGAATTCAGCGGTAACCTCATCCGTTGGAATTTCAAACCCTTTAACCCTTCTGTTTCCCACAACATAGGCCACGATTCCCCCCTTCTTCACAACCTTTGATACATTGTTAATAGATTTCTCATAGTCATCATAGAAAGAAACCACATCATACACCCTCTTTTTGTCAATCGCTGCGATTTTCTCTATTACCCCATCCAATGGCCGGAAATCGAATCTCTTTATGTTTTTGTCCGGCTGGCCCCCCATGGAAATCTTATCAATCATGTTCAGATAATCGTCA
The DNA here is from genome assembly GCA_027073945.1 of Caldifarciminota bacterium. The sequence goes on from JALTEL010000321.1 coordinate 498, forward strand.
AATAGCCACTGGTTCGAGAGACGGGAGAATTGGCCGTATGCAACCGTGGTTCTGGAATCTCCGTAGGGAGGGGATGTTACCACAATATCAGCGCTCTCTGGCGGCAGAATTTTCTCAGGGATCCCTATTACGGTGTTAAAATCGTATACCCTTGCTGATGCGTTTATTGCTCTCAATCCAACATATTCCTTCATCCCATCCCGATTCCTAAGCAGTTTTGATATCATTATCGAGAACACATCCGGATTGAATTTCGACATCTGTTTCTCTGTCATTCTATACAGTTTGAATTCGCCATTTCTTGTTAAGGATACCTCTCTAACCGTTTCGCTAAAGGCCACCCTGAAGAAATCTTCTATATCCTCGGATTCTATGCTCTCTATGTATTCTTTGACTACAGCCAACATAACCTGTGTCTCTTTTTTAAACCAATAATCTATGTTCTTAAACTGTGGTATGTGGGGCTCGACCTTCTTACCCCCCAATCGAATCGAAAAGATGAAATCGTTGAAATCCTTTAGTGCATTATCCAAATCATCTATCGGAATGATTGTTGTTTTTACCTTGCTAAGAAGGCGTGCCAACGGGTTTATATCCGTCCCTATGGAGCTGATTCCTCTTATGCTCGCTTCGACCAGAGATGTTCCGCTTCCGCAGTACGGGTCAAATAGGAGTTTTGCACCTTCTCCGTATTTATCAATAATCTTCCCTGTCACCTGGGGAATCATCATTGCTGGGTAGGGATGGAAGCAGTGCGTATATTCCTTCGTATTAGCCTCGCGAAAGTCCCAAGTTTCATCCCTGTATTTTTTACTCATATCAATCTTTCCTTCTCCGCAAAGCACAGGTATAAGAATCTCTCGTCGATTCTGAAGGCCGTGCCGTGATTTCTAACCGCATTGTTCTTCTTTAAGTGCATTCTTATATCTACTTTATTATGTCTTTCTTCATGAGGTCGATAAAATTGTCTATTTCGGGGTCCTTAAGGAAATAGGCCTCGTTAAACCAAAATTCCTCTCTCTCCTCCGAGTTTATACGAGATTCTGCAAGAACAACAACCAGCGCAGGCATCTTGTCTTCAAACGCAGAAACGAGGTTTTCAATCCTCCATTCCGCTATTCTCGTCCCATCAACATGGTAAAGAAGCAGGAGTTCGTCCTCTACTTTCAGGTAAAGTCCTTGTGCATTTGGTTTTGTATTCACGGTGCAGTAAAGTGCTTTTCTTCCTTCCGTGTCCACATAACCATACTTCTCTATCAAATCACGCTGGGCTATTTTCCATGCCGCTCTATTGAAGCTAAACATAGTTACCTTGTTGCCTGCGTTTTTTCTCTGTGATTTAAGCTCAATATTCCCGAAGTCCGGTGTCTTTAGGTTATTCTCATCCACATTAAGCAGTGTTTCCAAGGTATAACCGATTCCCGTATTTCCCTTTCTCTTGGACTTTACCCATGACATATCCTTTACCTGCTTCAGATTTCTTTTCAGTTCTTTGAGTTCCATCCTTTTACCTCCATTACATCGGTTTCTGTTTCGTATTACAAAGAAACTTTCCATCCTTGTGGTCTTGTGCCCCATCCCCCCATAACTTATAAATTTTCCTCTCGCCCTGCTCTGTTGCATAACTCCCGTAGACTCCCGGGTTCTCCAATGGAGCACCTCGTTCCGTCAATCTTTCCGTTTGTTCGATATTGGTCTAAGCGGTATTTTCCCCTATCCAGCAGCATATTGTACATCGGAAACTTCCTTTTCACCTCCTGAATTGCAGAGTTCTGGCCATGTGCCGTTACGCTTTCTCCGAAGATTCTT
>JALTEL010000322.1 GCA_027073945.1 Caldifarciminota bacterium
CGTATGTATTTATTTTATTTTTTTTTATTTCTTTGAGAACGGCAAGTCCGTTTTTACGCGGCATTTTCAGGTCAAGAAAGATAAAATCTGGATTGAATGACTTTACCGCTGCCATTGCATTCTGCGGGTTGATTTCTATCCTGGTTTTGTATTTTAAATCTTCAAAGTATTGGGACATGACCTCTCCAATAGAAAGGTCGTCGTCAATAATGAGGATTTTCTCAGGCATCTATAACTGCTCCTTTTCGGGGAAAATCAATTTTACTGTCGTGCCACTGTCTTTTTGACTTTCAACTTCAACCCTTCCGCCGTGTAATGCGACGATTTTCTGCACGATTGAAAGCCCGAGACCTGTTCCGTATGTTTTTGTTGTGTAAAATATATCAAATATTTTGTCCATCTCCTTTTTCTCTATACCTATACCTTTATCTTTGATACTTATTATAAAGCCATCCTCACCCTCCTGCAAGTATATATCTATTTGCTTAACGCTTTTCCCCTGCATTGCTTCATAGGCATTCTGCAATAAGTTTGAGAGAACAGCTTTAAAAAGCACGCTGTCTATTGAAGCGGTTATGTCTTTTTCTGCATGAATTTTGATAATAGCATCCCCATGGCTGATTTTAAAATCATTTACGGCAGATGATATAAGTGAGTTCAGGTTTATATATTCTGCGTCAAGTTTGTACAGATGAGTAAAGCTCAAAAACTCTGTGGCGAATCTGTTTAATCGTTCCGCAGCAGACATGATTTTTTGAGTGAGATTCCTGTTTTTTGTGTCCGTTTCTTTTCTTTCCAGCATTTCAGATGCAGTAATGATAGTTGTTATCGGATTTCTTATTTCGTGAGCCAAATGCCCTGCCATCTCACCCAATGCCACTAATTTTTTGTTTTTTTCCTGTTCTTTTTCCATCTTTTTTATGTCTGTCAGGTCCTGGAATATTATTATCTTTTCTTTCAAGGGTAAATGCCTGAGTGAATAACCGATGCATCTTTTGTTGATAGTAAGTTCTTTTCTCTGTATGTCCGTCTGTTCTGCATGAGCAACATCAATTAAACGCTCGAGTTCCGCCGGTGTTAGAATTTTCTTTGCATATTCATTCGTATAAATTACCATTTTATCTCTGTTTATAGTTATAACTCCGCTTGGTATGCTTTCAAGTATTCTATCCTTGCTTATTTTTATTTTTCTTAGTTTTTCTTCGGCGGTTTTTATATTGAGTGCAACATAGGTGAAAATAGCAACAATAACCAGATTAATAAAAAGAAGCAGTACGGCGGAATAATAGATGTTGAGTTTTAAAAGACCGTGAACATTGTAAAGGTTGGAAATAAGAACTATTAAAGCTGTTGATAAGATGGACATGAGTATGCCTTCCTGGTAACTGAGAAGATATGTTGTTGTCAGTACAGGAATGATAAATATGTAATTAAATCGGCTGGAAGCGTCTTTTGCGTAAAGAGAGAGCATTGGAACAAAGATAAGATATAGCAGATTTATTCCCCAGAATATAAGCCTATAACTAACAATTCTATAGAGCACACTTTTGCTCAATAAAATGTATAGGAGAATGACAACCGAACTCACTGCGGATAAGGATATCAGAAATCTGTATTCTGGCGTGTCTTTAAGAAAGTAAACACCCGTCAAAAAGATAAAAACGAATACAAATCCTTCTACTACCTCAAAGAATACAATCTTGGATGTACTTGACTTATCTGTATATTTACCTATTTTATAGTTGTTCCTAACTTGAATATTGGCAAATACAGAGCAATCAACAATCCACCAACTATAATGCCTATAAATAGAATCATTATAGGCTCTATTGTGGATGCGAGTGTTTCCACTGCCGAATCAACTTCATCTTCATAGAAATCTGCTATTCTTCCAAGCATCTCGGATAGCCTTCCTGTTTGCTCTCCAACTGTGATGAGGTGGACAACGAGTGGTGGAAATACACCAGTTTCTCGCAGTGGTTCTCCTATTGTTTTTCCTTCCCCTATTCTCTTTTTTGCAGCAAGAACAGCCTGCGCTATGACATAATTACCTGATGCCTTTGATGTTATATCCAGACTTTCAAGAATGGGAACACCACTTGTAAGAAGAATACCAAGAGTTCTTGAGAATCTTGAAATAGCGGTTTTCCTGAGCAAAGGCCCGACCACGGGCATTTTAAGCGTTGAACTATCCCATACTGCCCTGCCTTTTTCAGTATCAATGAATTTTTTGAATGCCACAAGAAAAACCACTGTGCCTATGGTAAACCATATTATATTGTGTACAATAAGATGAGATAAATTTACTACAAACTGTGTCGGACCAGGGAGGGCTGCACCCACATCGCTGTATATTTTTGCAAATCTCGGTACGATGAATATCAAAAGCCCGGCAGTAATCAATATCGTTATCATGAAGACTATGGAAGGATATGCTAAAGCCGCTATAATCCTTCTGCGTAAGGCGTCCATCTTTTCGTAATACTGTGCCACTTCCTTTAATGTATCGGCAAGTGCACCGCCTGTTTCACCAACGGCCGCCATTTGAATAAGCAGGTTGGGAAAGGCCTTTGGATATTTTTCCATGGATTCTGCAAGAGTTTTTCCTCCTTCGACATCCGTTTTTACGGCAACTATCACTGAGCTGAAAAATTTGTTCTCAGTTTGTTCTGCCAGTATTTCCAGAGCCTGCACTATAGGGATACCTGCCTCAATCATAACCGAGAATTGTCTTGAAAAAATGGCAAGGTCGCGTATTTTCACGCCTTTAAACAAACCACTGGACTTATTTGCTTTTTGTCTTATGCTAACATTTTTAAGCCCCATAGCCTCAAGCCTTTTTGAGACATCAATCATATTCTTGCCCTTTAACACGCCATTTCTTTGGCGCCCCGAGGCATCCTTTGCTGTCCATTCAAAAACAGGCATAAAAACCTCCTTTTTATTTGCTTACCATTCTCTTTAATTCGTCAGGTCTTGGAGAGACCAGCAGTGCAGTTTGAAGTGCAAGTGAGCCCTTCCTATACAGAGCTGATAATGACATATTCATTGTCTGCATGCCGAATGATTGGCTGGCCTGCATAACACCGTAAAGCTCATGCATCCTGGATTCCCTTACAATTGTCTGAACAGCAGGTGTTGAAACGAGCAATTCGCTTGCCAGTACAAGACCTTTTCCCCTTGCATGCGGAAGTAATTTTTGTGCAATAACAGCTTCAAGAACCGAAGCCAGCTGGACTCTTACCTGTCCCTGTTGATAAGGCGGAAAAACATCTATAATTCTGTTAATGGATTCAATGGCAGAACTCGTATGCAGCGTTGCAAGCACAAGATGTCCCGTTTCAGCGGCAGTGAGGGCGGCTTCGATGGTTTCAAGGTCGCGCATTTCCCCAACCATAAGGATGTCAGGGTCCTGTCTCAATGCGTATTTAAGGGCGCGTGCAAAGCTATGAGTGTCCTGGGATACCTCTCTCTGTGCAATGATGGATTTTTTATTTCTGTGGAGGTATTCTATGGGATCTTCCATGGTTATTATGTGTTCCGGCCTTGTCTGGTTTATTCTGTCAATGATGGATGCAAGCGTAGTAGATTTTCCTGAACCTGTCTGCCCTGTCACAAGAATAAGCCCCTTATCCTTTTCTATTAAAGAATGTATTATGGGGGGAAGTCCAAGTTTCTCAAGCGGTGGAATGGTAAAGGGAATTCTTCTTATCGCAATAGCCACAGAGCCTCTCTGGAAAAATGCATTTGCCCTGAATCTTGATAATCCTTCTATAGAAATAGCAAAATCCAGTTCAAGTTCTTCTTCCAATTTACGCCTTTGGTTATCATTCAACAAACTGTAAATTAGTGTTTTTGCGTTGTTTGGCATTAGAAATTTGTATTGCTGTGCAGGTACAAGTTTCTGATCTATCCTAAAATAAGGTGGAGCCCCTGCAAGTAAGTGCAAGTCAGTTGCTCCTTTCATCACCATTTCTTCCAGCAGTTCTTTCATGCTAAATTCAGGCATATTAGTCCCCCATTGTCCTTGCTATCACTTCTTCAAGTGAAATTTCTCCTCTTAAAAATTTTAATATTGCTGCTTCTCTCAAAGTCAGCATGCCCTCTTCTCTTGCTTTCTCTCTTATTTCACTGATTGGTGTTTTATTTAGTATCATTTCCTTTATAGCAGGTGATACAATCATTACCTCGTAAATACCCTGTCTGCCTTTATATCCGCTTCCCCCGCAAACATCACATCCGTCACCTTTTGTATAAAGGGTTTTGCCCTCCACATCCTGTGGCTCAAGCCCTATTGCGGCAAGCTGCTCTCTTGTCGGATGAAAGGGTTTTTTGCATTTCGGACAGAGTCTTTTTACCAGCCTCTGAGCCTGTATCAGAATGAGAGAATCAGCGGCCAGATAAGGTGGTATACCCATGTCAATTAATCTTGCAATTGTACTTGGTGCATCGTTTGTATGTAATGTCGACAGCACCAGGTGACCTGTCAACGCTGCTTTTACAGCAATGGATGCCGTTTCTTCATCCCTTATTTCTCCAACCATTATGATATCAGGGTCCTGTCTTAAAAATGAACGGAGGGCACTGGCAAATGTCAAACCTATTTCTTCCTTTATTTGAACCTGATTGATACCCGGAAAATCGTATTCAACAGGGTCTTCAGCTGTCATGATATTAACATCTGGCTTGTTTAAAATACTTACAGCGGAATACAGAGTTGTTGTTTTACCACTTCCCGTCGGACCTGTTACCAGGATTATACCATACGGTCTGGTAATGGCAAAATGGAATTTTTCAAGTGAGTCCTTTTCGAACCCCAATTGCGTAAGATCAAGCCTTAGATTTGATTTATCAAGAAGCCTCATCACAACCTTTTCTCCCCATTTTACTGGTAGTGTTGAAACACGAAAATCAATGACCCTTCCTGCATATCTTCCTTTGATGTGTCCGTCTTGCGGCAGTCTCCTCTCCGCAATATCAAGTTTGGATAGGATTTTTATTCTGGCGACAATAGCATTTTTCCACACAATCGGAGGACTTTTGAGTTCGTGGAGTGTCCCGTCTATTCTAAATCTCACACGTATAAATTTTTCAAAGGGTTCAACATGAATATCACTGGCCTTTTTGATAACAGCGTCATGCAGCAGGCTTTCAACATATTTAACAACAGGAGCCTGATAAGCTGCACTTTCCTCTATCTCTTCTTCTTTTTCTTCTATTACCTCGATCTCTCCGGATTCCTTTGCTTCTTCCAGTACTTTTTGTGCATTACTTTCCTCTCCATAGTATTTATTTAATGCTTTTTCTATTTTTTCTTCCGAGGAGATCATGAGTTCTACCCTGTACCCTGTAATAAAAGAGAGATTTTCGGCCACAGCGATATTGGTAGGGTCAGAGGTAGCTATATAAAGAATCCTTCCTTTTCGTTTTATGGGAATTACTTTGTGCTTTCTTGCAAATTCATGGGGCACGATTTTGAAAAGTTCCTTGTTTGTCCCGTCCTCGGGCATTTCTGCTATGGGAACATTATATACCCTTGAAAGCACACGCAGAAGTCTGGATTCGGTTATTATCTTTAATTCCAGCAGAGATTTTAGAGCACTCTTCTGGGATTGCTTTGAAACGCTGAGTACCTTTTTGGCTTGCTCGGCATTAATCACCCTATTTCTTACCAGAGTATTCAACAATTTTACATCATCCATTACATGCCACCTTTTTCTGTAATATCTATATTTTAAACTAAATCCCTGTAATGTCAAGTAGTTGTTGCAAAGTGCATACGAATTATTAAAAGTAAAATAATTATTCAATATTTTTTGTATGCGTGCAGAAGTGGCTTTAAAATTAAAAAATGGCATATATACATATTCTGGTTTTTCTGATAGCGCTTGCATTCGGAAGTTTTCTCAATGTGTGCATTTACAGAATACCTCTTCATATGTCGCTTATCAAACCTGCATCGCATTGTCCTTTTTGTGGTAAGAAAATCAAGTTTTATGACAATATCCCTCTTATTTCCTACATAGTACTTGGGGGTAAATGCAGATACTGCGGACATAGAATTCCCATCAGGTATCCCATTGTAGAACTGTTAACAGCGCTTCTCATATACTTTGCTTTTCTGAAGTTCGGACTCAGTTTTTTGTTTTTTAAATCCGCTGTATTTATTCTTATTGCCCTATGTCTTGGTTTTATAGACATGGATAAGCAGATAGTTCCGGACGTAATAACCCTGCCTGCTATTGCAGCGGGATTGATATTCTCTTTATATCCTGGAAAGCTTGGTATCAAGCAATCCATTATTGGGATAATAGCTGGTGCACTTGTAATTCTGCTTTTTATCGTAGCTGGGAAGCTTGTTTTTAAAAGAGAGGCAATGGGTTCTGGGGACTTGACATTTATGGCATTTGTGGGCGCTTTCTGGGGAATCGGAGGAGTTTTCTTCACGATTTTGTTTTCATCGATCATTGGAAGTGTTTTTGGTGTTATTCTCTATTTAATCAGAAAAAATGATATAATACCTTATGGCCCATTCATTTCCGTTGGTGCGCTCATTTATATTTATTGGATTTTAAGCAACTACTACTTGACAATCGCTTAGATTTGTGTTATTATATAATATATGGCAGATGGGGTAAATATTAAAAAGAAGAAGAATGAAGCTCTTCGTTTGCTTGGGAAGGGTAAGATTGATAAGGCTATTCAGATATATGAAGATATAATAAAAGAAAAAATTGACTCAAAAACAAAGGCGGAAATTTTAAACAATTTGGGAGACCTTTATATAAGAAAGCAGGACATTGCAAAAGCAGTTGAAGTTTATGAGGAATCTTTCAAGTTATATAAAGATGAGGAATTTGTTGATAATGCAATAGCTGTTGGTAAGAAAATACTCCGATATGAAAAGAACAAAAAATATCTCTATCTTGAATTGGCTGATCTCTATTCGGAAACAGGCAATCAGGATTCGTCTCTGGAGGCCCTTGAACATGTTATCACAGAGGGAATGGACGCGTCCTACATTGAAAGGGCATTTGTTATTATCAACAAAATTGCCGAAAAGGTTCAGGAAGACGAACAACACATGTCAAGATTTGAGCGCCTGTTTATGAAACTTCAGGAGCTTTCCGAAAGTTTCGGCGAATTATCTCTTGAGAGCGGTACTAATATAGAAGGCGCGGATTTTGGATTCCCTGCAGAATCGCAGGGCCCTGGTGAGGAAGAAGTAGTTGAAGAGGCTTCAGAACCTGTGTCAGAAGGCTTGGGTGACCTTGAGGAACCTGCAGGGCAGGAGGAACTCATTAAAGCAAAGCCGCCCTCCCTTGACTTTACAGGGGCAGAGGGTCCAAAGGAACCTCAGGAGGAAGATGCTCTTGAATTGAATAATGTGGAGGAACCCCCTCTTCCCGAGGATATTTCTCCGCCACCTCCCGAGGAAGAAGTTATTGAACTTTTTCCGTCAGAGGGAACAGAGTCTCAAGGTAAAGAGCCCTCGGAACCAGTATCGCAACCCATAACAGAGAAGCATACCGAGGAGCCAGCCGAATTTGCAACAGCCCAGCCCGGACAAGCTAAAGAAGCAGAGGATTTTGCAACAGCCCAGCCAGAGATAAGTGGAGAAAACGAGCAGATACAGGAAGAGAAAGTTGATACAGGTTCCGAATATAGGCAGTTTGTATCAAGCGGGAAATACGATGATTTTTACA